>NZ_JADYTF010000024.1 GCF_021530995.1 Bacteroides caecigallinarum | reverse complement strand
AGAAGGCATCAACAACAAGATAAAGGTCATGAAGAGAACGGCATATGGATTTAGGGATGAACGATACTTTGAATTGAGGCTATATGCACTGCATGATTGCCGCATCACGCGAAATGTCGGATGAACCGAAGATAAAAGCAATGACATAAGCAATATTCCAGTACAGCAGGCAACAAAAGAAGAAGTTGAAAAGGAAGACAGTATAAAAATAGAAGAAGAGAAAGAACTTTAACACTAAATTTATTTGCGCATGAAAAGATTATTCACTCTGTTACTAATGATTGTCGGGTTGACATTCGGCATTCATGCAGAAAAAGTTACACTTAAGGATGTAGCAAATGGAACTTACCGTGCAAAAAGCATTTACGGTTTGAGACCAATGCTCGATGGTGAACATTATACACAAATCAGTGCCGACAAAAAAAGAATTGTAAAATACTCATTCAAGACAGGAAAGGAAGTAGGTACAGTTTTCGATGTTACAACAGCACGCGACTGCAGTCTTAAATCATTCGACGACTATATCATGTCACCGGATGAAAAACTTATCCTTATCCAGACAGAAACAAAGCCTATCTACAGACGCTCGTTTACAGCCGAATATTATATTTATAATGTTAAAAACAACAAGATAGAACCTCTTTCAAAAAACGGTCCACAACAGGCTCCTCTGTTCTCTCCTGACGGTTTCCAGATAGCATTCGTAAGAAACAATAACATTTTCCTTGTGAAACTTCTTTTCGGAAATAGTGAATCGCAGGTGACAAAGGACGGCGAATACAACAAAGTTCTCAACGGTATCCCGGACTGGGTTTACGAAGAAGAATTCGGATTCAACAGAGCTTTCGAGTTCAGTGCAGACAGTAAGATGATAGCATACATCAGATTCGACGAAAGCCAGGTAAAACAGTTCTCCTTCCCATGGTATAAAGGTATGGCACCTGAAAAAAGCGAATATGAATACTATTCTGGGGCTTACGAATACAAATATCCTAAAGCTGGAGAAGTAAACTCTAAAGTCACAGTACACACTTTTGATATAAAGAGCAAGGTTACAAGAAAAATGGACCTGCCTCTTGACGAAGACGGGTATATTCCTCGCATCAAGTTCACATCTGATCCGGAAAAACTGGCTATTATGACTCTAAACCGTCACCAGAACAGATTCGACATGTATATGGCAAATCCTAGAAGCGGAATCTGCAAACTGACAATTCGTGACGAGGCAGAACAATACATCAAGGAGCCTGCATACGCCAACATCAAGTTCTACACAGACAATATAGTAATGATGAGCGAAAGAGACGGATTCAATCATCTGTATCTTTACACCATAGGCGGTAACCTTGTAAGACAGATCACAAAAGGGAAATACGAAGTGACAGACTTCCTCGGTTGGAACCAGAAAACAAATGAATTCTATTACAGAGGATACGACAACAGCCCTCTTAGAACTGCTATTTTCAAAGTCAACAAGAAAGGTGAAGTAACAAAACTGTCAATGAGAGAAGGTACAAACAATGCCATCTTCAGCAGCAACATGGATTATTTCATCAATACTTTCTCAAACATGACTACTCCTACCCTTATCACCATCAACAACAATAAGGGAAAAGAGATTGTAACTCTGCTCGACAATAAGGAACTTAAAGAAGAAACTAAATCTCTGAACTTGCCACAGAAAGAATTCTTCACTTTCAAGACAAGCAACGGAACAGAATTGAACGGTTGGATAATGAAGCCTGTAGATTTCAATCCTAGCAAGAAATATCCAGTAATCATGCACCAGTACAGCGGTCCGGGCTCACAGCAGGTACTCGACAAATGGGGTATCGGAAGTTTCGGCGACGGTGGTATGTTCGAAGCATATATGTGCGACAAAGGCTACATCATGGTCTGTGTTGACGGACGCGGAACAGGCGGACGCGGAGCTGAATTCGAAAAATGTACATATCTGTATCTGGGAGTAAAAGAATCGGAAGACCAGGTTGAAACAGCCAAATACCTGAGTTCACTGCCATACGTTGACGGCAAGAGAATCGGTATATGGGGATGGAGCTTCGGCGGCTATAACACACTTATGTCAATGAGCGACGGAAGCGGAGCTTTCAAAGCCGGAGTTGCTATAGCAGCACCTTCATGCTGGAAATACTACGACACTGTATATACGGAAAGATTCATGCGTACTCCTAAGGAAAATGCCGAAGGATATGAAGCTGGTTCGGCTATCAGCAGAGCAGCAAACCTGAAAGGTAACCTTTTGCTTATCCATGGTACTGCCGACGACAATGTACACTATCAGAACTGTGCAGAATACGCAGAAGCGCTTGTACAGGCCGGAATACAGTTCGATATGCAGATTTATACAAACCGTAATCACAGTATTTTCGGAGGAAACACAAGGCATCATCTTATGACAAGAGTCAGCGAATTCTTTATCAGAAATCTATAATACACTTGACGAGTTGACACGACCTTAACAGGCCTTGTCAGCTCGTCAACTTATTTACTTGTCACCTAAAACATAATCTATGACACACATCAGAAAACCTGAATGGCTGAAGATAAGTATAGGAGCCAATGCCAGATATGCAGAAACAAAAAAAATTGTAGATACACATAAACTTCACACTATATGCAGCAGTGGCCGCTGTCCCAATATGGGCGAATGCTGGGGAAAAGGTACGGCTACATTCATGATTTGCGGAGCCATATGTACGCGTTCATGCAAATTCTGCAATACATGTACTGGAAAGCCTCTCCCACTCGATGAAAACGAACCGGCAAACGTAGCAGAATCAATCAGACTAATGAAACTCAACCATGCAGTTATCACATCCGTTGACAGAGATGACCTTGAAGACCTTGGAGCATCACACTGGGCGAAAACGCTGCTGAAGATAAAAGAAGTCAATACTGAAACTACTATCGAAGCTCTGATACCGGACTTCCAGGGCAAGCCTGAACTGATCAGTCTGGTAATAGAGGCAAGACCTGATATTCTGTCACACAACATGGAGACCGTAAGAAGAATCAGTCCACTGGTCAGAAGCGTAGCAAAATATGATACAAGCCTCAGCGTGATAAGACAGATTTCGGAAAGCGGGATTACAGCCAAATCGGGAATAATGGTAGGACTTGGCGAGACAAAGGAAGAAGTTCTGGAAACCATGGACGACTTGCTTGAAGCAGGATGCAAAATACTGACAATAGGCCAATACCTTCAGCCTTCACACAAGCATTATCCAGTAGCGGAATATGTCACACCGGAACAATTCGAAGAGTATAGAATTATAGGAGAAAACAAGGGATTCAAGACTGTAGAAAGCGGTCCATTGGTACGTTCGTCATATCATGCAGAAAAACATATCATCCACAAATGAACAATCACTGTATTTTGTTTGTTGAAACTTTGATATATAATGAAAGAGAACAAACAAAACATGAGCATGAACCTTAAAAACAAAATCGT
Organism: Bacteroides caecigallinarum; assembly: GCF_021530995.1. Taxonomy (GTDB): domain Bacteria; phylum Bacteroidota; class Bacteroidia; order Bacteroidales; family Bacteroidaceae; genus Phocaeicola; species Phocaeicola faecigallinarum. The sequence continues at coordinate 31,407 of NZ_JADYTF010000024.1, read as the reverse complement.
ATCAATAGGGCTTTTACCAATTATAATCACATTAATAGGTCTGCACTTCTTTCCTAATACGGAGATGCTTGGAGTGGGATTATTCATGAGTCTGATAATGCTTGCATACAACATTATCAAGATGAAAGACCTGAATTTTTTTCTCCTGCTTGGTACACTGGGTATAGGTACATGTTTTGTTCTCAGACTCTTTTGGGGATATAAATATGTACCTCTCAACACCATAACTCCTACAGTGGAATTCTCGCTGATGGCATTTGCATTTATATATTACACAGCTCCTGAATTATACAAGGACATCGTAAGCAAGTTGGGAATTAGAATATGTTTCTCATATAAATTTGAAACAAAAATAATTATAATACTCTCTTCTATCCATCTTCTGATTCTATATATCATAAAGACTCTTAATCATGATTGGAGTCCTGAAGGACGATTTTTCATGATAAATATTGTTCCCGTGTCTATATATATCATATGCCTAATAGTAAATACATTGGGGATACATTTTGTAGCGAGAATAGAAAAATCCAGACATAATATAATCCGTATAGCACCTGTATGTAACGGAAGACTGCTTCTGTCACTAAAAAATCCGACTTCACAGGTATGGGATATCCCTATCGAAAGAAACCTTGAAGGAACCTTTGATGACAGTAAAAAATATGCAATGAAAACTGCCAAAAGAATTTCAGGAACAAACGTACAGCCACGCTTCATACTGCAATACACCGAAGAGTGCTCGTGTGGAATATGCAATAACGTTCTTCTCTTCATACTTCCTATAAAGACTGAAAGCGACATAAAACTTGACGGAAGATTCTTTAAATTTGAAGAAATAGAAAACAATCTTCAGCAGATAGATCCGTGTATAAAAAAAGAGCTGGAACATCTTAGGAATGCTGCCAGCCTATGGAAAGAATTTTATTTGTAAATAAGGAATATACAAGGGATTTTCGATAAATCCGGCAGTTTGCCGTTCCATTCCTTCAATGTACGTGTCTTGATATACTCTCCCTCGCAAGTAATATTAGCTGCTATACACAACTTTGTCTGCGGACGGCAAGCCTTGATTATATCCTCCATCATCTTATTGTTTCTATATGGAGTTTCGATAAACAATTGTGTCTGATTTTCAGAATAAACCCTGCTTTCAAGTTCTTTAAGCCTTTTCTGTCTGTCATTCGCGTCTATCGGCAGATAACCATGAAAAGCAAAACTCTGCCCGTTAAAGCCTGATGCCATTACTGAAAGAATAATTGACGACGGACCTACGAGTGGAACTACCTTATAGTTCTTACGTTGTGCTATTGCCACCACGTCAGCTCCCGGATCGGCCACAGCCGGACAACCAGCTTCAGAAATTACTCCCATAGAAATTCCTTCAGCCAAAGGTTTCAGAAAGCCTGATATTTCTTCAGGAGAAGTATGCTTGTTGAGTGTAAAGAAAGTCAGGTCGTCAATAACTATAGAGCGGTCCACTTTCTTGAGAAATCTGCGTGCAGAACGTACGTCCTCCACTATGAAATATTTTATCTCCGTTATAATCTCCTTATTATATGCCGGCAGAACTTTTTCAACAGGAGTATCTCCCAATGTAACCGGCAATAGATATAATGCTGTTTCCATATAATTCATCCAAACATTAAATGTCAATATCCATCAACATTCCTTCGTAATCAGTATTATTCAGAAGTTCTTCAAAAGTAACACTCGGGTTCTTTTTCATATATTCGTCAATATACTGCATTCCAAGCCATATTCCAATCATAGGAGGTACATCCTCCTTCAATATCCTGTTCGGCATAGGTTGCAAATAGGCACGAATAATCATAGGATCTGTACTTTCCAGATGATTCGCCTTATTAACCCACTCTATGAATTGTTTCTTGTTTTTTCTGCACCACTCCAACTGCGTATCATTATAGCCGAGTACTTTTGTTCCCAAATCCTCACTACCCAAAGCTTTCTCCGTAATCCACGCAATTTTGCCTCTATACATCATCAAGTCAAACAATGTACGATGATTCCTTTCCCACGGAAATGGATAAAGACTTAATAGATAGAAGGACAAACAGTCTGGAACAATCCTTTCCGGATTCATCGAAGCTCTCTGATAGTTATAGTAATAACGCTTGTACATAGGATAATCCTCTCCCATGTATTTATCAAGACTTATACCTATGAGACTGTCAGACACCACAACAGACTGGTTCAAAGCTGAAATCTGTGAATATACCACCGGTATCGGAAATGAGGGCATCCTCTTCTTCAGATACACAAATCCCTTTGTAAGATCTTTTTCAAAACTGCCGAGGTCCTTATACTTATCTTCTACATCAAGCATCAGATTTACAAGAGAAGTATCAGAATAATATGCGCAGAGACGGTCATTGATTTTTTCATCATCCACTGACCCCAATGCCAATACATCCTCGATAAGAAGTTTTGTAGCATGAGGGAAATTCATGTTCATCTTCTGTAGAGAAGTAAAGCTGTTCAGAGCTGAAGCTTCAAACTGCAGCCTGTCATATCTATGTATTTTTACCCTTCCTTCAGATAAAAAAAAGTCTTCCTGCCTGTCATCGCGACAGGCAGAAAGCACTAATAAACTTAATATTATGATTAAAATGTTTCGCATTAAAAGTCAATTATCCGTAGATAATGTTACCATTTTCATCTTTATATTCGTCAAGTCCCTTTTCGTATGTAGCCATTGCACGAAGGCTCATACCTACACTTGAGAAACCACCATCGTGGTAGAGGTTCTGCATAGTAACCTTCTTTGTCAGGTCAGAGAACATCACGATACAGTAGTCGGCACACTCGTCTGCAGAAGCATTGCCAAGCGGAGACATACGGTTTGCAAAGTCGAACAACTTGTCCATACCCTTTACTCCTGATCCGGCAGTAGTCATAGTAGGCGACTGTGAGATAGTGTTGATACGTACGTGATGTTCACGTCCGTAAATATATCCAAAGCTACGTGCGATAGATTCAAGCAGAGCCTTGGCATCAGCCATATCGTTGTATCCGTAGAATGTACGCTGAGCGGCAACATAACTCAATGCAAGAATCGAACCATATTCGTTAATAGCATTAAGTTTCTTGGCAGACTGGATCATCTTGTGGAATGAAACAGCAGAGATATCAAGAGTCTTGCCCAACATATCATAATCCAAATCATCGTATGTACGTTTCTTACGAACATTTGGAGACATACCGATAGAGTGTAAAACAAAATCTATCTTTCCTCCCAATACTTCCATAGAACGCTTGAAGACATTTTCAAGATCTTCAACACTTGTTGCGTCGGCAGGTATAACCTCACAATTCAATTTTTCTGCCAAAGCAGAAACTTCTCCCATACGCACTGCAACAGGAGTGTTTGACAATGTGATAATCGCACCTTCTTCTACAGCTTTCTCAGCTACTTTCCATGCTATGGACTGTTCGTTCAGGGCACCGAAGATAATTCCTCTTTTCCCTTTTAGCAAATTATAACTCATATATTCAAAATTGATAAATTTGTTGCAAAGATAGATATTTTATTTTACAAACTTTGTATTATTCCACCTCTTTTATTAAACGAAACATAAAATCTCCGTTTAAACACTGTTTAAATACTGTTTAAACACCGTTTAAACGGAGATTAATTGTCTTTTCCTGATTTTGGTTGACAGTTATAATGTCTCCTTATAGGTTTAATTTATCCTAGGAAAGAAATAAGTACACCGGCAGCTACAGCAGAACCTATCACTCCGGAGATATTACTTGCCATACAATATTGCAACACGTGGTTTTTAGGGTCATATTTCAATGCTATCTCGTTTGCCACACGGCTCGCCATAGGCACGGCGCTCAATCCTGTAGCACCGATAAGTGGATTGATTTTCTTCTTTGTAAACAGATTATAGATCTTGACAAAGAAAATACCGCCTGATATTGAAAGGCCGAAAGCAAGGAAACCTCCAATCACGATACCTATTGTTGTCCAGTTCAGGAAAGCGTCAGTAGTCATTGTTGCACCAACCGAAATACCAAGGAAAATGGTTGCGGCATTCATTATGCTGTTTGATGCGGCATCAAACAGACGTGATGTGTTCGAACCTATTTCCTTCACCAGATTACCGAACATCAGCATACCTACCAACGGAACTGCACTTGGCACAAACAAAGCCACAATGGTAGTAACCGCTATCGGGAATACTATCTTCAATACACGCATGTTCTTTATTTCTATAGTAGGAGGATACATCTTTTCCTGCTCCTTCATATTTATACTGAGTTCCTTTTTGTTACACCATAGTCTTACCACCAATGGTATGATTACAGGAACAAGTGCCATATAGGAATAAGCCGCAATAGCAATAGGACCAAGCAGATGAGGAGCCAGCTTGATAGTAGTAAATATCGCTGTAGGACCGTCAGCTCCACCTATTATACCCAATGAAGCAGCTTCCTGGGGAGTAAAGCCAACCATAATGGCAACAAGCAATACTGCAAAAATACCCAGCTGAGCAGCAGCACCGAAAATTGAAAGACGGAGATTACGCAGCATAGGACCGAAGTCGGTCAGCGCACCCACACCCATAAATATTACCGGCGGAAGGAAACCTGTCTTGATGAGCATATAATAAATAAAATTCATCAGTCCCAGTTCGTGTGCTATCTCATGCAGAGGCATTTCCCATATATTCTTCATCACGCCATTCACCATCACCATACCGTTCTCGTCGGCCTGTATCACTCCCATCTCCCCACCCGGGAAATTGGCAAGCAACACTCCGAAAGCTATCGGTACAAGCAACAGCGGTTCGTACTGTTTCTTTATGCCCAGATAAAGCAGTACGAAAGCTATGGCATACATTATAATAAACCGCGGATCGGCAATGATATTGCTGAACGCAGTCATGTCGTATAATCGTTCAAAAATCTCTTCCATACATCTATCACTTTATCTTCATTAATACATCATCTTCAGATACAGAGTCGCCTGAGTTCATGCAGATAGCAGTAACAGTACCGCCAAACTCGGCATTTACGGCTATATAAGTCTTCATTGCCTCAATATAGCAGAGAGTGTCACCCGGATTAACCTTATCACCAACCTTCAAAGGTGTTTCCTGAGCCGATTTAGTGAGATAGAATTTTCCTTCAAGTGGAGAAAGCACATCCTTGCCCTCACCCGATGCGGCAACCGGCTGAGCGCCATCCGCAGACGCGGACTGTGCTGGCAATGCAGTGTCACCGAAAGCCACAGTCACACGATAAGGCTTTCCGTTCACATCTACAGTGAGCACCTGAGTACCTTCCTTAGGCATTGAACCACCTTCAGCCTCAGCACGGCGTTTTTCTACGTCTGCCAGGAAGTCAGCCTTGGCCTTTCCACTCTTGTATGCCTCATACTGAGCCGGATGCATAGCATATTCGAACAGTTCTTCGTCGTCCTGACCTGTCTCCCAACCTTTCTCAGCCATCATCTGACGGTATTTGTCAAGCTGATCCGGATAATTGTCCTGAGGATTGCCTGTAAAGAATGTTCTGCCTTCGCTCTTTGCCTTTTCAACTATCTCATCTGCCAACGGACCAGCCAATGCTCCAGCCTTGCCGAGTATCATATCCCATACATCATCTGCTATCATTGCCCAACGTTCCTTGCCTTTTTCCATCTGAATGACATTCATCATTGCCAGATTCTTGACATACTGGCTGAAAGGAGTTACCAGACAAGGATATCCTACACGCGGCCACACGTATGACACCTCATCAAACAGCTTGATGAGCAATTCATCCTGAGTCATAAGCGGCAGATTATTCTTTGCCTTATACTTATTTATAGATTCAAGGTTTGTTTCAAGGTCAGCCATCAAGCTACCCATCATACCTCCCGGAAGTCCCGGACCTACGAGCAATGAGTTCATCATACGGTTCTTAGGGCTGATATACAATCCAAGGAAGTCGTCCATGAATTCCTGAATCATGGTTCTTGCCTTCATATAGGCATTCATATTGATTTCCTTAACCTTGAAGCCGGCATCCTTCAGCATAGCCTGCACACTGATAATGTCGGCATGACCTGTTCCCCATGACAGAGGGTCCATACCGCAATCCACATAGTCGCATCCAGCCTTGCAAACCTCAAGAATAGAAGCCATATTGAAACCCGGACCTGCATGAGAGTGATACTGTATGGTTATATCCTTTATCTTCTTTATTCCGGTAACAAGTTTTCCGAGGAACACAGGACGTCCGATACCTGCCATATCCTTGATGCATATTTCATCGCATCCAGCATCGATAAGCTTCTTAGCCATATCGAGATAGTATTCCACTGTATGTATAGGAGAATAAGTGATACACAGACAGCACTGTGAAATCATTCCAGCATCGTGTGCATATCCTATTGACGGGATTATATTACGAACATCATTCAGTCCGCAGAAAGTACGTGTAATGTCAGTTCCCTGAACTTTCTTTACCTTATAAAACAGTTTTCTTACGTCCGCCGGAACAGGACTCATTCTCAGTCCGTTCAATGCGCGGTCCAGCATGTGTGTCTGGATACCTGCCTCGTGAAAAGGCTTTGTCCATTCTCTTACAGCCTTATTAGGATTTTCACCAAACAGCAGATTTACCTGTTCAAAACCGCCTCCGTTAGTCTCTACTCTGTCAAAGCAACCCATTTCCACTATCACAGGAGCTATCTTTACTAATTGGTCAACACGTGGTACATATTTTCCGGCACTCTGCCACATATCGCGGAAGACCAGACTGAATTTCACTTCTTTTTCCATTTTCTTAATGTGTTTTCATTTCTTTAATCAGTCCAACTTCTCAATTTTCATTACCTTGCCCTTACCACCTGTAAGTTTTTCCACCGCAATGTTAATAGCCTTCACGGAATCCTCTTCCAATGAAACGGTTGCTACTGCAGGCTTACGTTTGACTTCCTCTTCGGGTGGAGCAAATTTGTTAACCGCCTTAATCAGAAGAGTACTAAGCCAGATAATAATGAGAAGGATTACGAATACCGTGCACATACCTACGAGCATCAGCATCAGACCTGTTCCAATATTTTCCATATATATCTAATTTTAATGTATTACCGACACCATTTAAAGCCATGCCGCTTAAAAGACACCCAAATATACCAATTAAATATATTGCATTGATACAAAAAACTTTAAAATTATCAACATTCATAACTTTGAAATATATTTTACACATTCTTACACCACACTGTAATCCATCTTTACACTACTGTAAAGAAACCTTACAGTTGCCACAACAGCCATTTTTATCAACTATCACTATATCAATAAATTACATTTTTGGCACGGTTATGGCATTATAGTTAGTGTAAAAACAACAGAAAAATGAAAAAGATATTTACACCAATAATCCTGATCTTGGCTGCAACGCAATGTTTGGCTTCCGGAAGCGACAGCATATCAGCTGTAGATACTTCCCGAACAATGACATTGCACGACTGTATGGAATATGCAATAGAAAATTCCACCAAAAATGAAATACAAAGACTTGACAATGCCGATGCGCGCACAGAGAGACGTGACGCCATACTCAAGACATTCACCCCATCCGTTTCGGCAGGAACATATGCCTACAGTAACTTCGGACGTGCCGTGGACCCTGAAACAAACACCTATACCAATACCACATCTTTCAATAACGGTTACTCACTGAGCGCAAGCATCACACTGTTCAACGGATTTTCCGCCATCAACAATATCAGAATTTCGCAGACAGCCGTAAAGATGGGAATCTCGCAGGAAGACAAGTTGCGCGACGAACTGTGTCTGGCAGTTATGGAAGCCTACTTCAATGTACTGTTCCATACCGAAATGACTGAAGTTCTGCGCCGTCAGGTGGAAAACTCGAAAGCCAGCCTGCTGCTGATGCAGAAACAATATGAAACGGGACAGAAAAGCCGACCTGACGTGGCACAGATGGAAGCCGACCTAGCCGACAGGGAATATCAGCTGGAGACATCATTCAACAACAGCCAGGATGCACTGCTCACACTGAAATCCGTAATGATGTGGCCTGTGGAGGAAGAACTCAGGATAGACCGCACGATGATAGACGAAAAATATTCGGCACTGGTGGAAGAAGAAGACCGGGCGGACGAAATAATGGATTATGCGGTCAGCTCACAGCCATCAGCACTCATAGCCAAAGGCACGATGGACAAAGCCAAATTCGCACTGAACACGGCAAAATGGCAGTTTCTTCCAAGTCTGTCGCTAAACGGTGGTTGGTCCACCAGCTACTACAGCTATCCAGGCAAAGCCAATTACACAGCACCATCTTTCAATTCGCAATGGAAAAACAACTCCGGCGAGTACATACAGTTGAGTCTTTCCATACCTATTTATGACAGACTTTCCAGATTTTCGAACCTTTCGAAAAAGAAAAACGAATACCGACGCGCCGAGGCACAATACCGACAGACAGTACACGACATCAAGTCTGAAGTACAGCGTGCAATACAGGACAAGACTGGTGCCCGTAAGTCGCTTGTACTTGCCATGAAACGTTCCAAGGCACAGGAAGCCACATTCCTGTTGCACGAAAAGAAGATGCGTCAGGGTATGGTATCCCCTATTGACTATCAGACAATTACAAATTCTTTTCTGAACTCACAGGCGGAAGAGTTGAACGCATTGCTGCAATATTATCTGAAACGCAGCGTGGTGAAATATTATAAAGGAATAAGTTACATAGAACAATAAAAAAAGTATAACATATCATGGACAGAGCAATAGAAAAGAAAAAAGGAATGGCACTGGTATTCAGCAAAAAAGCGTTACCATACTGGGGTGGCGGACTGCTGTTGTGTCTTATAGGATATATCCTGCTTAGAGACAATGTGAGTACACTGAGAGTAAATGCGGAAACCCTATCAATAAACAAGGTAATGGAAGGCGAATTTAATGACTATATCCGCATCTCAGGACAGGTACAGCCGATGACAACCATACAGCTTAGTCCCCTGGAGACGGGAGTAGTGAAAGAGATATTCATGGAAGAGGGCTCGCACGTGAAAGCCGGCGACAAAATCCTGCGCCTCACGAACGAAAACCTGGACATGCAGATATTGAATTCCGAGGCCGATCTTGCGGAAAAGGAAAATATCCTCCGAAACACAATGATTTCGATGGAACAGCAACGTCTGAGCGTAAACCAGGAAATGCTGCAGTTGGAAATGGAAGTAAGACGCTATCGCAGGACATACGAATCGCAAAAATCGCTCTATGCCGAAGACCTCATCGCCAAAGAGGACTTTCTGAAGGCAGAAGAGGACTATCAGCTGGCAAAGGACAAACTGGAACTCGTCAGGGAGCGTTCCGTACAGGACAGCCTTTACCGCAGCGTTCAGGTGGAACAGATGCAGGAGAGTCTTAGCAACATGAAAATCAACATGCAGATGATACGCAGAAGAAAAGACAATCTTGTAATAACAGCTCCTATTGACGGCGAACTGGGATTGCTTGATGTAGTTCTCGGTCAGTCGGTTCCGTCGGGCAGCAAAGTGGGACAGATAAACACTCTTGACAGCTACAAGATTGAGGCTCAGATAGACGAACACTATATCGACCGTGTCACTTCAGGCCTGGAAGCGGATTTCGAAAGACAGGACGAATCGTTCCATGCCGTCATACGCAAAGTCTATCCTGAGGTGCGCGACGGAAAGTTCAAGGCCGACTTCAAGTTCAGCGGAGTACAGCCTGAGAATATCCGTACAGGTCAGACATACTATCTGAACCTTCAGTTGGGACAACCGGAAGAAGCCATTATGATTCCTCGCGGCACATTCTACCAGAAGACAGGCGGACGATGGATTTACGTGATTACCGAGGACGGGGCGAAAGCTTATAAAAGAGAAATACGCATAGGGCGGCAGAACCCTCAGTATTACGAAGTACTTGAAGGTCTGCAGCCGGGAGAAAAGGTCATCACATCGGGTTATGACAATTTCGGCGACAATGACTGTCTGGTGTTGAACTGATAAAAAGTATTGTATGAAGAGTTATTTCAGATTTTTGTCAAGAAACAAACTGTATACCACAATCGAAGTTTCCGGTATGGCAATTGCCATCGCATTTGTGGTATTCATAGGCTCGTTTGTAATACGGGAATATAATACCGATTCGGAAATTAAAAAACAAGGGAATATATATATCGGACATTCCGAAAGACTGTTTTTCGGATGTGCCACAATAAAAGAGCAGCTTGAAGGTAAATTTCCTGAAGTGGAAGATATGTGCAGAATGATGAATACGCACATCTTCGGAGGACTTAAAATGACTTTTCAGGCAGGCGATTATACCGACCGCCAGAAGGCATCAATCGTAGATGAGAATTTCTTCAGATTCTTTCCGTTTCCATTGGAAGCAGGAACACCGGAATCTGTTCTGAAAGAAAAGAACTCAGTAGTTATTTCACGTACATTTGCCAATAAGGTATTCGGGAAAGAAGATCCAATCGGCAAATCCATCAAAATCGATGTTAACGGAAATACGGCCAATCTGAACATTACCGGAATTTTCAGCGATTTCAAAAATACAATATTCTATTCGCCTGAAATAATTTACCGTATAGATTTGGTCAAGGATCTTGACAGTTCACTTGTAGGAAACGGCAACGGTTCAACTGTCCTATTTATAAAAGCTGCAGAAGGAACAGACATTCAGTCACTTGAAAACAAGATGGAAGAAGTTGTCCGGAAAGAAGACTTTCTGTATGTATATGGGCTGTGTAAAGACTTCCTTCTTACACCTTTCGATAAAATAAGCTACAGTGCAGTAGAAGCTACAGCTCCGTTCGAAGGTCTTATAGATGCAAGTTTCATAAAACTGTTTACAGCAGCCGGAATATTTCTCCTGCTGTTCGCCGTACTGAATTATATTTCGCTCACGGTTGCCCAAACAGGATTCAGGGCAAAGGAAATGGCTTCAAGGCGTCTTCTCGGAACACAACAATCAGGAATAATCGCCAGATATATATCTGAATCGTTCATTCTTACAGTTATATCTTTTGCCTTTGCGCTAATCTTTGTAAAACTGATATCTCCTCATCTGAGTGAACTTATTGGAAAAGAAATTTCTCCACTCAAAGATATGGGATGGATGGAGATACTGTTTATTATACTGCTGCTTCTGATACTTTCGGTATTATCAGGTATTATACCCGCACTTCTTGTTTCAAAGTACAAGCCTATTGACGTGGTACGCGGCAATTTTGCACGAACCAGCAAAATGACTTTAGGTAAAATTCTGATAGGTTTCCAGAGTGGAGTGGCATTCATTACGTTAGGCCTTGCAGCAGTCATGTTCATACAACTGAAGCACATGACTGAAAAGCCAATGGGATATGAAAAAGAAAACAGAATAAGCATACAGAACGCAAGCAAACCTTCGGATTATCACATTGAAGAACTGAAATCACTGGCATGTGTAGAAAAGGTCGGTTGGCTACAGTTTGAACCTATGACTCTGGGAACATCAGGAACTTCGTTCAAGATTAACGGCATAGACCAGAAATTTGATATGTATTATGGCGACCAGTCCGCTTTCGAAATACTCGGTTTCAAGGTGTTACGCAAAAACGGAGAACCACTCAATCAGTGTGCATGGCTTCCAGAATCGACAATGAGAGCCTTAGGACTTGATTATGACTGTACGCAAGTCAATCTTGATTCCGGTGGAATGTTTCCTGTTTGCGGTATTTTAAAAGACTATCATAAAGGAACTGCAAATACACAAACAAGAGGAGGATTTCTGAACATAGCGTGGATTAAGGAAATGGAGAAAGAAGAAGATTTCAGAATACTGCGAACACTTGTAGTAAAAGTTTCCGGCGACGAGAACAAGGCAGAGAACGATATAAAGGCTTTCTACAAAAGTAAAGGTTTTTCGGAAGATGAAATAGTAGTAAAAACTTATAATAAAATGATTTCCGACCTGTATTCTTCAGAACAACAAGACCTGAAACTAATAGCAGTATTCACCATGCTTACCCTTCTGCTGACTATACTGGCCATGTTTGCCATGAGTACGTATTATACCCGTCAGCACTCAAAGGAAGCAGCTCTGAAAAAAGTTATGGGAAGCAGCAGACTACAGCTTTTTATCGAGACTTCATCAGGGTTCATAAAGTCAGTAGGAATCTCCATTATAATTGCATTGCCGGTTACATGGATAGCCGTCAGCAAGTGGCTTGAAGGATACAGCTACAGGATAGACAATCCGGTATATGTTTACATTTTAGACGCAGTGATAATGATTGTCATAGCACTGCTGTCAATAAGCTGGCAGATGATAAAACTGATGAATACAAACCCCGTAAAATCTTTGAAGAACGAATAAAAAAACGTTTAAAAAAACGTGGGCAAATTTGAACTAAAACGTGGGCAAGTTTTAATCTAAATGTGGGCAAGTTTTAATAAAACGTATCAACCCCTATTTTATAAGTAAAAAACATAGAAATAATAACAACTAAAAACTCATAAACTCACAAACTTAAAAACTCACAAACTTAAAAACTCAAACAATATGATTAAAGTAACTAACCTCAGCAAAGTTTTCCGTACAGAAGAAATTGAAACTACAGCATTGAACGAAGTGTCTTTCGAAATAAACGAAGGTGAATTTGTAGCTATCATGGGGCCGTCAGGATGCGGCAAGTCAACACTGTTGAACATCCTCGGTCTGCTGGATAATCCTACAGGAGGCAGCTACGAACTGTTGGGACAGGAAGTGGCAAACCTGAAAGAACGCGAACGTACCAAATTCCGCAAGGGTAACCTTGGTTTTGTATTCCAGAGCTTCAACCTTATAGACGAGCTGAATGTGTTTGAAAACGTGGAACTGCCTCTGAAATACCTCAACATCGGTGCGGCAGAACGCAAACAGCGCGTTACGGAGATTCTGAAAAGAATGAACATCAGCCACCGTTCACACCACTTCCCGCAGCAGTTGTCCGGCGGTCAGCAGCAGCGTGTGGCTATAGCCCGTGCCGTTGTGTCAAACCCTAAGCTGGTACTTGCCGACGAGCCTACAGGTAACCTCGACTCAAAGAACGGTAAGGAGGTAATGGATCTGCTTACAGAACTGAACTCGGAAGGCACAACTATAGTAATGGTGACTCACTCACAGAAAGACGCTTCAGTAGCACAAAGAATCATCAACCTCTTCGACGGACGTATTGTGGGTGATGTAAGAAATGAATTGTAAATGCAGGTCTGATAGTTTTAAGTTTTAGAGTTTGTTATCAACAAGCTCTAAAACTTGAAAACTCAAAAACTCAAGATGATATGAATGAATATAAGACATACTTTAAGTTCCTGAGCCGAAACAAGGTTTTCACATTGGTAAATCTTGCAGGACTGAGCATCTCGCTCATGTTCATATTGCTTATATCAAACATGGTATTCAGGCAACTTACAGTGGATAAAGATATGAAGGATGCCGACAGGACGTATATAATGGCAAGCAATGAATACGCCGGAGGACATTATAATTTAGGAGACAAACTGCAAAGCCGCTATCCCGAAATAGAGGAATGGTGTGCCATTTCCGGATGTGTTGAATATCCGGTAATGTCTGAAGACAAACAGATGACTTTGTATGTAGGTATGGCAAAGAAGAACTTCTTCAGTTTCTTCGGTTTTCCTCTTCTGTATGGAAATCCTGATGATGTATTGATTTCGAATGACAATGCTGTCATAAGCCAGTCGGCAGCTATTAAGATGTTCGGAACCACAGATTGTATAGGCAAGACTTTCAAGACTATACAGCCAATGGCAACAAACGAATACAAAGTTGCAGGTATTATGAAGGATATAGACAACTCTGTCATTCCTCATGAATGGGAAATAATTTTACCATTCGAAAATATAAAATACTATAATTATGGTTCTGCAATAGAGAATACACACATGAGTAATTCAGGTGGGGCAAATCTATTCTTCCGTCTATTACCGAACACAGATCTTAACACCAAGGCTGACGATATAGTTTCATATCTCAAGACATTTTTCTGGATATACGAAGGCGGAACACAAAAAACTGTAAAATTCATTCCTATCCGTGAGTTTTATTTTTCAGACATACAGTCTTCAATAGGCCTGAAACAGTACAATTATAAGGTTGTTGTGACCTTTATAATAATAGGAGTACTCGTCCTGCTGATGGCTATATTCAATTACGTAAGTATGAGTGTGGCGCAGACCAGCTACAGGGCAAAGGAAATGGCGACACGGCGTATCTTAGGCTCTTCACGGGAAGATATATTCTGGCGAATGATACTTGAATCGTTTATACTTACAGCAGCATCTTTCATCATATCCTTCATACTTGCCCTGGCAGTGGAGCCATACGCCATGGATTTGCTTAAAGTAAAACTTGATATACTGGGCGACGTATCATATATTACAGTAATATCATACATCCTGCTTGTTGCGGTTCTGGCATTCGCGTCAGGCATCGTGCCGGCATCAATATTGTCAGGATACAATCCTATGGATGTTGTAAAGGGAACGTTCCGACGCAAGACCAAACTGGTGTATTTCCGCGGACTGAATATATTCCAAAGCTGTCTTACTATAGCATTGCTGACTTGTTCTTTCTATTTCAGCATGCAGATATACAGAATACTCAATGCTCCGCTTGGTTATGAATATGGCAGTATAATAGACTATCCGGTCATGGCGGGCAATGAGCAGATGAGACAGTTCCGCAGCGAGGCACTGAAACTGCCTTTCGTAAAAAGAGTTTCTTTCGCTTGCGGAACACCAAACGATGGAGGAAACAACAATATGAACTATTTCAACAGTGCCGACACACTGAAATGTATGAGTTTCCAGACATTTATCGCTGATTCATCATTCTTGCAGATGTTTAACATAAAGATTACTGAAGACCGCGGCCTTGGGAACACCGACGAAAGTTATTTTGTCAGCGAAAATGCCATGAAAGATTTGCTTTCAATCGGTCAGGGTCCTGATTATTACATCAACAGATATGGATATAAATGCAATATTCTCGGCCAATTCAAGGACTTCAAGATACGCTCATTGATGGGTGAAGTTCATCCTCTTCAGATGAGAATTCTTCCGGTAGAAAAAGTTTCACCGTGGAATGTGCTGGTAGAAACCACATCGGCGAATGAGGAATACAAACGCCAGCTCGATGACCTGTTTTACGAAATAATAGGCGGAATACCTTTCGACTCAAAATGGTATCATGACGAAGTGCTCAACACATACGACAATATAACACGTCTGAACAAGACTATCGTCATTTTCACATTTGCGGCACTCATCATATCATTATTGGGACTTACAGCCATGAGCCTCTACTTCGTATCACAACGCAAACGCGACATCTCCATACGCAAGGTTTTCGGTTCAAATTCATGGATGGAACAATGCAACCTGATGAAGTTCTCAATGAAATCACTGCTCATAAGTCTGGTTATTGCCATTCCGCTCATCTATTTAGGCATACGTCAGATAGACAAGTTTGTGGGATACGATCCTCACTTCCAGTGGTGGATACCGGTAACTGCTTTTGTCTTGGTGGTTGTCATTTCGTTAGGTTCCGTCTGGCTTATCAGCCTGAAAACCACATCGGACAATCCGGTGAATAATCTTAAAAGTGAATAATAAAGAACTTGATTGTAGTATCTATAACAACTTTTTAAAAATCAAAGTGATGAGAAACATTATCAGACTATTCAAAGGTGCAGGAATACTTAATCTGTTAGGTATGACAGTTGCCTTTGCAGCAATATATATTATAATGGTTCAGGTGAATTACGACTGGAACTACAACAGCAAAATCAAAGACTTGGACCGTATATTCGTTGTGACACATAAGGACTGGTTCGACGAAGGGAAATACAGTGTGAACATGAGCCGCCCTGTTATGGAATCATTGATAGAACAGTCGTCAATGGTTGAATCGTATGCTGTTCTACAAGGGAATATTCAGACTGAAATAAAAATAGCAGACGGCAATGACAACAGGACATTCGAGCTTAACACCATGCAGGTGACAAGTGGCACATACGATGTATTCGGAATAGAAGCCGTTGCAGGTACTTTCCAGGGTATAGGTGAGGAAAATGTAGTGGCACTCAGCGAAAGAGCGTCACGCAGACTGAACCTGAAACTTGGCGATGCAATTCAACTGGAAGGCGAAAAGGACAAGAGAACCGTTTCTGCCATTTTCAAGGACATGGCGATGAACTCCATATTCGGAGAAACAGATCTTCTGTACAGTAATATTTATGAGAAAGAGTCATTGGACAATTTCGGCGAATGGTCTTACAGATATTTTATAAAACTTAATGACAAGAACAACGTTAATGCTTTCAGCGAAAATGCCATCAGCTTCACTAAAAATCTGGTCAACGAAATGATTAGTTCCAATCCGGACGTGGAAGTTCCTACTCAGGAAGAGATAGACGAATACATAGGCAGGAACGCTGTAAAACTATTCCCGCTGGAAGGATTTCAGTTCGAGTTAAGAATTACAGACAATACCATAGTTTACCAATGTAACATTATCACTACAATAACATTGTTCATAGTATCAGTGCTTATACTTGTCATCACACTGATAAACTATCTGAACTTCTTCATGGCACAGATTCCGGCAAAACTGCGTTCTGTAAATACAAGGAAAATTCTTGGCAGTTCCAGACTGTCGCTCGTAATGGGCTTTATGGCTGAATCGGCTATATTGGTGGTGGTTTCGCTTTTCTTTTCATATATTGTGATAAAGATTATAGGCAGTTCCACATACGCTGAACTTATAAGCTGTCCGCTGGATCTTGGATATAATGCCGCAGTGGCGATACTGACAGTTTTTGTCGCACTGATAATGACTGTTGCGTCAAGCATATATCCTGCAATGCACGTCACTTCATTCTCTCCTGCCCTTGCCATTAAGGGTACAATGGGCACAGTGAGCAGAGGCAAGTCATTCAGATATATACTCGTGGGATTCCAGTTCTTTATATCCATTCTGTTCGTGCTGTGCGCGTTCTTCATCAAGATGCAATACGACTATATGATGAACTACGACATGGGATTCAACAAGGAATCGCTGTTCACGGCATATGTTCCGGTAAACTCAAATAACCGAGATTTATACACTACCGAACTCCAGAAGAAGACAGCTATAAAGGAAGTAGCATGGGGAGCATCATCCCTGGTCAGTGTATATAGAATGGGTTGGGGAAGGGAGTTCAACGGTAAAAATATAAGCTTCATCAGCTATCCTGTTTCATACAACTTCCTGAAGTTTATGGGTATAGATATTGTTGAGGGACGTGACTTCACACAGGCAGACGAGAAATGCGAGAAAGGTATTTTCATATTCAACGAAATTGCTAAAAAGAAATTCGGATTCAGCCTTGAGAGCAAAGTTAGCGGACATATAGGTGAAACTGATATTGCCGGTTTCTGTGAGAACTTCAAGTTCAAGCCACTTCATTATAAGGAAGAACCGTTCGCGTTCTACGTTTTCGGGAAAAAGCCATGGTGGCCTGTAAGTCACCTGTATATCCGAAGCAATCCGGGTGCCACTTACAGCGAAGTACTTCAGGCAGTGAAAGAAGTGGTGGCCGATATTTCTCCTAACTTCAACACCGAAGAAATAAACCTGAAGTTCTTCGACGAGGAACTCGGAACACAGTACCGTAAGGAACAGAAACTAATCAGCCTTATAACGCTGTTCACCATACTTGCAGTAATCATATCACTGATGGGAATAATCGGTCTGCTTATGTTTGAAACCAAGTTCCGAAGAAAGGAAATAGGCCTGAGAAGAGTTCACGGAGCAAGCATCCGCGAGATACTGGAGATGTTCAACCGCAAGTTCTTCTACATACTCCTTATAAGCTTCCTGATAGCTGCGCCTGTGGGATATATTGTAATGGATTATTACTATAGCACATTTGCCTACCGCTCTCCGTTGCACTGGTGGGTATTCCTGCTGGCATTCGTCATGGTAGCAATAATTACCGTAGGAGTTGTCACACTGTGCAGTTATAAGGCAGCTTCGGAAAATCCGGCTGAAACACTGAAAAATGAATAACCGATAAATAATAATATAATGTTCAAATTCAACAACATATTGAAAATATTGTCTCTAGGAATAGGTCTTGCCATAGGGTGTATTCTTATAGCCAAGGTATGCCTTGAATCGTCATACGACAATTTCTACAAAGGTCTGGAACGGATATATCTGATAAAACCGAATTATTCACTCAGGGGCGAAGTTAATGAATCTGACCAGGTGAGCGGAGGTATCGCTCCCGGATTCAAGAAATATGTACCGGGAGTGGAAAGCGCCACACGCACCACCTTCCTTTTTGAAAGCGAGAAATTCTATACGGAAGAAAAGGCTCTTGTAACCGGTATGCTGGTTTTGGCGGATACCGCATTCTTCGATGTTTTCGACCGCAAGATTCTGGCAGGAAACCCGAAGGAAGTATTGGCTCAGAAATTCAACGTGATGGTAAGCCGTTCGTTTGCCGAAAAGATGGGAGGCATTGACAAGGCAGTAGGAAAAATTATTTACAACGAAGAGGCGCCCAAACTAAAATTCACTATAGGAGGAGTATATGAAGATTTCCCGGAAAACGGAAGTCTGTATTACGACATTCTGCTTTCAATGGAAACTTATCCTAAGGAAAGTACTGACAATTGGCTTGGAAATGACCGGTACAAAGGATACGTAAAACTTGAAGAAGGTGTTACACCCGAATCCATCGATCCAGCCATACGCAAAATGATGGACAAGAACCTGCCTATGGAGGAACTGAAAAACAGCGGATACAAGATATGGTGCGTACTCAGTCCGTTCCATAAGCTTCATACATCCGAACCATACGTAAGGAATCTTATAATCATCCTTTCAGTAGTTTCGTTTGTACTGGTACTGATATCACTAATGAACTATATGCTTATATCCATATCGGAAATGGTGAAACGCTCTAAGGAGATAGGTATCCACAAATGCTATGGCGCAGAAAGAACAAACATATACGGTATGCTGATTAAAGAGACATCAGTATATCTGTTCTTCTCACTGCTTCTGGCATTACTGATGATATTGGGATTCAGACAGACAATAGAATATCTGCTTGGAGTCAGTCTGGAGGCTCTATTCATAAAGGAGACGATGATTGTACTCTGCGGAGTGATACTTGTATTGTTTCTGGTTTCGGCTTTGCTTCCGGGATATCTTTACAACAAGATTCCGGTAAGCGTGGCGTTCATGAACTACAAGGAGAACAAAAGGAAATGGAAACTCTGTCTGCTGTTCGTCCAGTTTATCATAAACGTGTTCCTTCTGAGTTTTGTTTTCATCATTGCCGCTCAGTACGACAAGGCTCTGAATGATAATCCGGGATATGATTACGACAACGTGTTATACTATAATGTCAGAGGGGTAGATAACGTACAGGCATCGAGAAGCGTGGAGGTAATATCATCCCTTCCTGAGGTAGTTGACGTGGAGAGGGCATACACCCTTCCATTCGACTATTGCTCCGGAAACAATGTCTATCTCCCCGGGGGCGACAGCGAACTTTTCAACATAGCCGACCAGTATGCCGGCACAGAAGGATTCTTCGAGTTCTTTGACATTCCAATAATTGAAGGACGTGTGCCTGCCGCAGAAAACGAGATTGCCGTCAGCCGCAGCTTCGTGGAGAAGATGAAAGAGTTTACCGACTGGAACGACGGCCCGATAGGAAAAGGCATTTATCTGACAGAGCATTCAGACTCTTCGGCAATGAACCTTGGAGTTCTTACTATTTCGGGAGTTTACGAGGACTACCGTATCGGACTGTTGAACAGAATGGACAAACGTCCGAGCGTACGCTTTACAGGTAAGGCAGATAATGAATATATGCCGTACATACTTATAAAGGTAAAGGACATCAATCCTGAAACAATAAACAAGATTCAGAAGAAGCTGGGTGAAGTGATTACCGAAAAGGATATGGAAGTTTTCTCATACGAACAGGTAATGAACAGTATGTATGACGACAACAAGAAGATGAAGAATACCATCCTTGCCGGAAGTATATTCTCCATAGCGATAGCCTTCCTAGGACTCGTGGGATACGTCCGAGATGAAGCACAACGAAGAAGCAAGGAGATTGCCATACGCAAGATAAACGGAGCCACCACGGCAGAAATCCTTTCGCTTTTCGTGGCCGGCATAATGAAATGGCTCGTTGTTGCCTTTATCATAGGCGATGCACTGGCATATTATGTGGCAGGACTCTGGCTGGAACAGTTTGCCGAGAAAGTCAGTCTGTCATTGCTATATTTCCTCGCGGCAGACCTGATAGTGGCTATAATAGTAGTAGCTACTGTGGTAATCTGCAGCCTGAAAATATCGAATGCCAATCCGGTATTGTCACTTAAAAACGAATAATAAACCCGAACTTATATGCAAGCACTGAGAAACATAAAATATACGTTGAGGAAATACTTCGTTCCAATGCTTATGAGCCTTATCGGTCTGATTCTGGCATTCAGCGCCTTTATGCTCATATCCGTACAACTGGACTTTGAAAAGGGATTCGACAGATTCCATCCTGACGCCGGGAACATCTACAGGGTGAATCTTTCGGACAACAATACCATTTTCCGTTCGATACTTCCTCCGGGATTTTCGGACGAGGTGATACGCTCTTCAAGCCATATCGTAGCGGGAACTGTGGTATGTCCGTTCCTTGGCGAGGTATATATCACTACTATGAAAGACGGAGTTTCCAGCGGATTCATAGAAACCGCCAATGTGGTGAGTGAAGACTTTTTCAAGGTATTTGGAATAAAGATTGTAGAAGGTGATCCCGCAACACTGTCGAAGAACGAACAGCTTGCCATTCCGCAAAGTACGGCACGCAAGATTTTCGGTAACGAATCTCCTATAGGTAAACAGGTGAAGATTAAGTCCGGTACCGGATTTCTGCGTTCCGACAAATGGACTGTAGGTGCCGTTTACGAAGACTTGCCCGCAAACTCGCAGATACGAAACGAGATATACATGAAGATTCCGGATTTCTTCCTTCAGAACTTCGGGGCAAGCAACTTTGTATGCTATCTCCGTCTGGACGACAGCGAGAATGTTTCTCTTGTGGAGGATGAATTCAACAGCAAGTTCGAGTTTGATAAATACCGTGGTCTCACCCCCATTTATCTCACACCGCTGGTTGACGTATATTTTCAGGAAGAGAAGTCGGATGGACGTGTGTTCCGGAGCGGAAGTCTCACACAATACAATGTACTGACCATTATCTCATTCCTCATAATAATTGTAGGCCTGCTGAACTTCACAAATTTCTATACCTCGCTCATTCCGTCAAGACTGAAATCCATCAACACCAGGATTATACTTGGCGAGGACACCCGTACGATACGTATGGAGATAATTCAGGAAACTGTCCTGCTGTCGCTCATAGCATTTGCCGGAGCTGTGATTGCAGTCGTTTTCCTCTCTCCTGCTGTCACGGAAATGGGAATAGTAAACACTGCATTCAGCTTCGAGAAGAATTTTTCCATTGTATTCAACACACTACTTCTGGCCCTGTCAGGCGGAATACTTTCAGGAATTTATCCTGCATTCTTCGCCACATCATATACCGGAGAACTTGCAATGAGAGGCAACTTCAACTTAAGTTCTTCTGGTATGAAAATCAAGAAGGCTCTCCTGTGCGTGCAGTATGCCATCTCGTGCTCATTGATTCTGTTCATAGCGGCAATCTATCTGCAGAACAGGATGATGCTCCGATTCGACCCGAAGTTCGACAAGGACCGCATAGCCATTGTAGGGCTGACAAGTGATATAGTGAAGAGCAAAGGCTCGTGGATAAAAGAGGAACTTCAGAAATATCCTGAAATAGAGAATGTGGCATTCACGTCCGAAAGATTCGGGGCACAAGACACTTATTGCACTGAGGGAATAGAATATAACGGAACAGACATTCCGAGCTTCCTGATATATGTCACTCCTGATTTTCCTGATGTGATGGGAATAAAGATGACAGAAGGGAAAACATTCCCTAAAACGAGCAAAGGAGACATTATAGTAAACCGGTATATGAAGGACAATTACGGTGTAGAACTCGGAAATATCCCTTCTATGGAAGCAGAGACAATAGGTATATGCGACAATATAAACTTTACGTCCATGCGCAAAAGCCAGAGTGCTGTATGCTTCATTTCTCTACCGGCTGAAAGCGGATATCTATCGGATATGTTTGTGAGACTCGCTTCCGGATACGACAGAACTGAGGCGGTATCCCACATAAAGGAGATAATCAGCAAAGTGGAACCCGAATATCCTACAGAAGTATTGTTCTACGACAATGTGGCTGCCGCACAATATCAGCGTGAGAATTCTTTCGCCAACACGATGCTGTGTTTTTCAATAATAGCCGTAGTATTGTCACTGGTCGGCGTCTTCTCTATGGTGATATTCGACATTCAGCATAAGAGAAAGGAAATAGCCCTGCGCAAAGTGTTCGGAGCAGACTACACCGATGTGCTCTGGCTGGGAAACAAGCCGTATTTCTTTATTGTTCTGGCAGGTTTTATTATCTCGATACCCGTAGCGGTGATAGCAATAAACGAATATCTCCAGGGATTTGCAATGAAAGTAAATGTGTCATGGTGGATATACCTGCTGGTGTTCCTGTTCATACAGGTGCTTACGGCAATACTCGTAGTCGTGAGATATAATTCACTGGCACTTGAATCTCCAAACATATCATTGGAGACCGAATAAATAAAAAATCTCTCTCTAATTAACCCGCAGGCTACACCTGTTCGTGACGAATGGATGTGCCTGCGGATAATTTTTCAATCAACTGGACAAAATAAACTCCAAAACTTATATTTTTGCATAACAAAGTATAAAAGTGAACATGAACAAAGCCAAAATATTAGTAGTAGATGATAATAGCGGAATAAGGGCAGCACTCCAACTGCTACTGCCTAAATACTTCAAGGAAGTAAAGGCTGTGGCATCACCAAACGTCATAAATTCACAGTTAAGAGAATTTATGCCTGACGTGATTTTGCTGGATATGAACTTCCAGTCGTCTGCCAATACCGGAAATGAGGGATTGTACTGGCTTTCGGAAATCAAAAAGACAAGCCCTACTACCGAAGTTGTACTCTTCACCGCGTATGCTGACATATCGCTGGCGGTAGAGGGAATGAAGCGCGGAGCATTCGACTTCATTGTAAAACCTTGGGAAAACGAGAAACTTATTTCTGTGCTTGATGCAGCATACAAACACAGGGATGCAGGAACAAAAAAGAAAAGCATGAAACCTGCGATAAGCCAGGCTGCGACAATGCACTGGGGAAGCAGTCCTGCAATGAAAAATATATTACGTACGGTAAACAAAATAGCCTCAACAGACGCAAGCATTCTCATTACGGGAGAAAACGGTACGGGAAAAGATGTGCTTGCGGCAGAAATACACCGTCTGTCGGACAGAGGCATGAAACCGATGGTTTGTGTGGATGCAGGAGCGATAACGGAAACATTGTTTGAAAGCGAACTGTTCGGACACGTAAAAGGAGCCTTTACTGACGCTCACACAGACCGTGTGGGAAAAATAGAACAGGCAAACGGCAGCACCCTGTTCCTTGACGAAATAGGAAATATCCCTCTTAATCTGCAGGCCAAATTGCTCAGAGTTCTTCAGAACAGAACAGTAAGCAAGGTGGGAAGTTCGCAATCGACACCTGTAGATATCCGCCTCATCTGTGCCACCAACCGCAACCTTGAGGAAATGATACGTAACGGCGAGTTCCGCGAAGACCTCTATTACCGTATCAACACCATGCATCTGCAACTTCCTCCCCTTAGAGAAAGGACTGACGAGATTATTCCTTTGGCAGAAATATTCATAAAGAGATATGCCGAGAAATATCATCGTGAGGTATCGGGCATTTCAAGTGAAGCGGAAAAAGCATTGGTTTCATGCAGATGGAACGGAAACATCCGCGAACTGCAGAACACGATAGAAAAGGCAGTAATCCTGACCGACGGTACGGAGCTTCAGCTTTCGGACTTCTGTCTGCCTGACAGACAACACACATATCAGGTACAGCCGCAAGCATCAGCTTCAGGAGAAGAGACACTGGAGGAAGTGGAAGAAAGAACCATACGCGCCGCTATGGAAAGATATAACGGCAATCTTACTCATGTGGCAAAATCGCTTAACATAAGCCGCCCTACCCTATATACGAAACTGAAAAAATATAATATATGATTTCGTATGAGAATGTCATATTAATCATTATTGCAACCGCATTAATCTCTGCAATAATTTCCGGTATGTACTATGCACGAAGGACACACCGCAAGGTTTCGTACATTCTTGACGCACTGGAAGACAAAGAGACAAATTTCCGTTTTGACGAAAAGAAAGTACTGTACCGGAGATTAAACAAGACTCTGAACAGAATACGTCTGATATTCGAAAAGGAAAAACAGGAAATAAACGAGCAGGAACGCTATTACGGACAGATGTTGGACAAGGTAAAGACGGCTATTGTGGTAGTGGAACTGAACGAGAAATTCAGCGGAAAAGTTTCATACTGCAACTTGGCAGCACTGAATATACTTGGAGTGGCAACACTGAGCAATATACGCCAACTGGCAAATGTCAGCCATGAGATACAGGAATGCTTTGAAAACATTTCCGAAGCAAACAACGAGATGCGCGTTTCTTTCTACAACGAAAAGGGACAGACCACACTTGCAGTATCATCTTCCGAAACATCATTGCAGGGAAAGAATGTAAAGATTATCGTTATAAATGACATAAGCAACGAAATGTCGCGCAACGAAGAGATGTCGTGGAACAAACTTATACGTGTGCTTACGCATGAAATAATGAACACCGTAACTCCAATAGCTTCGCTGAGCCATACACTGTCGATGGATATTACTTCATCTGAAAACAAGCCTGTAAACAGAGAAGAACTCAAATTGGGTCTTGATACAATATCCGAATCGGCCCGCGGACTGATAAAATTTGTTGACACATACCGCTCGCTGACACGTGTTTCCGCACCTGTAAAAAAAGCTTTCTATCTGCAAGAGCTAATTGACAGAGTTACCCAACTGACACGTGAACAAATCAGTGCATCAGGAGCAACATTAAGTTATATAGAGAAATCGGAAGACATACTTCTTTATGCAGACGAAGACCAGATTTCGCAAGTACTGGTAAACCTGATAAGGAATGCTATCCAAGCCAAAGCCACAACCATAGATTTAACTGCCGAAATAGACTTTTCTGAAGCCGTTGTAGTGAATATTTCTAACAACGGAACTCCTATCAGCAAAGAGAATTATGAGGATATTTTCGTTCCATTTTACACAACAAAGCAGGAAGGAACTGGAGTAGGATTAAGTCTATCCCGGCAGATTATGCGTCTCCATAACGGAAGTATATCACTGGTGTGTAGCAATGAAAAGAATACGGTTTTCAAGTTGCAGTTCAAATAACAAATATCAGAACAAATATTGTAAATCACACGACGGTTAAATCTTTGTCACTTTAACCCAATCAATCCATAACTCACCTGGCAAATCATTATCATCAATTTCTCCCGGCCATGTAGGATTACCATTCAATTCTCCACCAAGAGAAAAATTCAATATTATGTCATAAAGATACTCACAAAACGGGAACTGCATTTCTTCGGAAGGCAGATTTTGATTTTCATATCTCCATGTTTCTACACCATCAATATAGAATATTACAGCCTCTTCTGTTCTGTCGGCAGCATATACATGATATTGTGTAACATCAAAATTTGTAGGACGATTAGGATTGGTTACACCGGACGAACCATAATCACCGTTTATATAATATGTATGTACTGTCTGATATATATCGTAAGGAGTTCCTTGTACCCATTCCATTAGGTCAACTTCTCCACCTCTAGGCCATACAGGTGCATTAATAGGCATCTGCCATATTGCAGGAAAACCACCTTTTACCAGTTTTGTCAATCTTGCACGTACTTCAAGACGCGTATTGCAAGGGAAACCTGTTTTTGTTCTGATACCACCATTTTTATATACTCCGTCTTCTTTTGAAGCTTTAAGTTTGAGCACACCGTCTTCTACCTTAACATTCTCATACCCTTTGACGTATTTGAAATGTTGCGACCAGGCATTGTTTGCATGTTTACATAGTTCCCATACGGAAGTATCAGGGATAGAAGAATCACCAGAAAAATCATCCATAAACAATATATTACCATCATTATGGCCGTCGCATGATGAAACTGACATACCAAGCAATATAAAGAAAGATGATATAAGAGTGTAAACTTTTTTATACATAATTCTAATATTAAAATCAAGAAGGTTAATAAAAATAGGGTTGCCTTTTGAGCAACCCTATTATTCAAACTCTTATTATATTATTTCCATTCATCATGTTGTACGAGTTGCTTATTGGTATCAATTTCACCTTGTGGTATTGGCCATACTGTATCCTGCGGACCACGATAAGTACGGTCATAAACTCCAAAGCCATAGAACTCCTTGTCATGTTGCATACGTTTGATACCATTTTCCCAGTCACCCCATCTGTACAAATCGGCAAAACGCAAATCCTCGAATGCCAGTTCCACACGACGTTCATGACGGACAATTGCTCTCAGTTCATCCTGTCCCAAATTAGTACCTTCTACTTCCTCAATAGCCGGCATTCCGACACGGGCACGAACCTCATTGATATATTTGCTAACCTCTGACTGTGGAAGACCTTTTTCAATTTTAGCTTCAGCCATTGACAACAGAACTTCTGCATAGCGGATAATATAATAATCCAAACTTCCATCATACTCATTAGCTGTATTTTCAGGGGTATACCATTTCAAGATACAAGCTGTGGAGGATGCTGGCAGATTGTTTGTAAACTCTTTACCGTTCCATTTCATACCAGGCAACATCAATGTTGCTTTCAAACGTGGATCTCGGTTTTCGTATCTTGCATAATCAGGTTTATCTTTAGTATGTCCACCTTTTTCAAGGCTTCCTTTAAATAAAGGAGACTTATCAATTGGAAGACCATCAATACAATAAAAATCATCGCATAAATTCATTGATGCTTCAATTGCATTCATTGGACCTCCCCAACAGACTCCGAAAGTACTACCTTCTTTCAGTCCTGGACCCTTAAAGTGGACACTCAGCAAAACTTCATCACATTGTTCGTTCTCCTCTTTGAACAAATCTCTGAAGTTAGCCTCATAGTTTGAACCATCACCAGATTTAAACAGCTGTACTTTTCCTATTACATTATCGTATGCAGCAATCGCATCATCCCATTTTTCATTGAATAGTGCCATACGTCCCATAATAGCATATCCGGCTTCACGCGTCATTCTGCCTTTTGCTTCCGTACCCTTAACAGGCAAATTAGGTAAGTTGGCTTTCAGATCAGCAAGAACATTTTCCGCTATTTTAGCTTTCAATTCTTTAGGTGCTTCAGGATTTTCCAAAGTCAGAGGAGCTGTAATATAAGGGACATCCCTGAATACTGATGTCAAATTACAATATCCTAAAGCTCGTAAAGCTATTGCTTCAGCCTTTATTGCCGCTTTTGTATCATCAGACATAGGAATTCCATCTATCTTTGATATAAGAAGATTGCAGCGTTTTATCATTTCAAAATTAGCATTCCAATACATTGAAAAACATTCGTCTGTAGTAGCAGATGTTCCTTTTGAAATAGTACTTCCCAACATCCAGTCACCCCAGGTATGATCACCATTATCTGTAGAGCTTTCACGTACTAAAAAGCCAAATGCCCATCCGTCAACATTGTCGTTATATAAATTGGCAGCCTGCATTGCATCATAACAAGCAGCAAGAGCCATTACAGCATCATTTTCAGATTGCCAGTAGGTTGCATCCGAAACCTGATTAGGATTACTCAGGTCAAGAAAGCTGTCTGAACAAGAAGCTACAGCCAAAGTCAAACCGGAAAATAATATTCCTTTGTATAAATATTTTAGTTTCATAATCGTATTTTTTATGGTTTAGAAGGTTACGTTTACACCGAATGAGAATGATCTAGCATTCGGATAATTATCGTTACGGGTATCCCCTGAGCCTTTTTCGGGATCCCAGTTATTAAGTTTAGTGAATGTAAGCAAATTTGTTCCGGCAAAATAAATACGGAGTTTTGAAACACCGATTTTAGGTATTTCTCCAAATGTATAACCGAATTCAAGATTCTTCAATCGCAAATAACTTGAATTTTCCAACCAGAATGACGAGAACTGGTCGTTCATGGTATTACCCAGAGCAGGCATAGAACCATTAGGGTTAGTTGCAGACCATCTGTCAAGCCATCTGTCTGTAAAGTTACCACGGATATCAGTTGTTGTTTCCCAATTATAACGATATATACCTGCTACTCCCTGCCAGAAAGTTGACAAATCAAAACCTTTCCAACCTGCTCCCAAATTAACTCCGTATGTATATTTAGGAAATGGATTACCGATAATAGTTCTATCTTCCGGTGTGATATTAGCATCATCATTAATATCAGCATACATAATATCTCCGAGTTTTGGTTTTACACCGTTTTGTAAAATCACTTCACCCTTAGAATTAGTTCTGTTAAGGTCAGCTTCTGTTCTGTAAATACCAATGGCCTGATAAGCATAGTAAGCACCGATAGGTTCACCGACACGGTTAATGGTTTGTCCACTTATTCTTTCCTCTAATCCACCCATGTAAAGAATTTCGTTTTTCACATGTGAAAGATTAAATCCTGCATACCAATTCCAATCACCTTTACTGTCATTATAATTAACATTCCATTCCCATCCTCTGTTACGTACAGTACCTACATTTTGATATGGAGCCCCCAATGATCCCAAGAAAATGTTAGGCATAGCCAACTGCATTAGGATATCTGAAGTCTTTTTATCAAACCACTCAAATGTAGTCTGTATCCTATTATTAAGGAATCCCAAGTCTATTGCAGCATTGATAGTTCTGGTTGTTTCCCATTTTATGTTTTCGTTAGGAATAGATGTTGAAACCATACCTGTCTGAGGGTCTTTTCCCTGATCAAAGTAATAATTACCTGAAGCACCCAAACTGGACAGATAAGCATAACTACCTATTTCCTGATTACCCAATTTACCCCATGAGAAACGAAGTTTACCGAACAACCATTGATAATCTTCCATAAATGCTTCATTAGTAAATACCCAACCAGCTGATAGAGACGGGAATGTAGCATATCTGTTACTCTTAGGCATACGAGAAGAACCATCATGACGTATATTCGCTTCAAAAAGATACTTGTCCGCATAACTATAGTTTATGCGTCCGAAGAATGACTGTAATCTATATTCGTTACTATTACCTATTGCCGATGGATTTTTTGATCCTCCATCAAGTTCATAAATATTTTCTGTAGGGAAGCCTTCCTTACCTGCCGTAGTTGTAGAGCGTGAATAACTTAACAATGAGTGACCTGCCAACACATTCAGACTATGCAAACCAAATTTTTTGTTATAAGTCAAAATGTTTTCATTAGTCCATGTAGTTTCTCTCCAGTAATAATCTTCAAGTCTGTTGTTTGCTCCCGGTATTTTCAACTCATTTCCTTCAGCATCATATCTTCCCAATTCTTTCGGTTTATATGTTTTCACTGCGTTCATATTGAAAGAATAGGCCAAACTTGTTTTAAACTGAAGTCCGTCAATAATATCAATTCCTGCGTATGCTTTACCGTTAAATCTCCATGTTTCGTCTTTGCGATAACCTTCATTTATAAACTGCATAGGATTTTTAACCAGTTCTGCATTTGCCAGAGAGCCATCAACATAACCATAGTGACCATTTGAATATCTTACAGGAACTGTAGGTCTTGAAAACCATGACAAATAACGCATTACGCTCGTATCTCCACTAGGAGAAACGTATGCTGGCTGATCCACATTATTTTTATTACCTGAAAGATTCAATCCAAAATTAAAAATACCTTGCTTACTGTCTATATTAGAACGGAAAGCAAACTTTTCAGCTCCGGTTTCACGCATTATTCCTTCCTGATTTGAATATGAAACAGATGTCATATAGTGAGTATTTTCATTACCACCAGACACTGAAAGATGATGTTGGTGCATACCTGCCGTCCTGAATACCTCGTCAAGCCAGTTTGTATTAGCATAATGATCCGGATCGGAACCGTCTCTAAGTTTTTGCAAGGCAACTTCATCGTAAGTTCCGGGATTTACTTCATTTTTCATCAATGCCCAATTGTATGCATCTACATAATTGGGAAGCATAGCCTTCTGAACTGTATAGTTACCGGAATAATTGACACTAACTTTACCGGCCTTTCCCTTCTTTGTAGTAATAAGTATAACACCATTGGCTGCACGTACACCATAAATAGCAGCCGATGCAGCATCTTTCAATACAGAGATACTTTCAATATCAGCCGAAGGAATATCGCTCATTTGTGAAAGCGTCCCTTCAACACCGTCTATAATTACCATTGGATTATTATTCCCAAATGTACCAACTCCACGTACGCGTACTTCCATGTCTTCCTTTCCTGCCTGACCGCCATTCTGACTAATCATCAAACCTGGCATACGTCCCTGCAACAATGAAGCTGTATTAGATGTTGGAACATCCTGAATATCCTTTGCTGATACAGAAGAAACAGAACCTGTCAGATTAACTTTCTTCTGTGTACCGTAACCTACAACAACCACTTCATCTAATGTCTCTGAATCTTCCAAAAGAGTTAATTTGATTTCAGTTCTTCCATTAGTAGTTATTTCCTGCGTCTTATATCCAATATACGAAACAACTAAAACTGCATATTTCGATGAAAGATTTAGAGAAAAACGGCCATCAAAATCTGTAATTGTACCATTGGTTGTTCCTTTTTCAAGTACATTTACACCAATAAGTGCTTCACCTCTCTCATCAACTATCATACCAGTGATAGTAGAATTCTGTTGTGTTACTGAAACAAGATCTAGGTTTTGGTCTGTACTTGCCTCCGCATAAGCATTTATTGAGACAAGTAAACCTATGGTTACAGGAACTGACTGTAATAAACATCTCCTCCATGGAGAATTCTGTCTGAAAAAAATGTCTTTTTTCATAGGTTTTTGTTTTAAGTTAACTATTCAATAAAATTGAGTTTAAAAAAATACTGTATTGATTATTTTCCTTTTGTATTTTTCACATTGCAAAACTATATAATTGACAGTTTCATAACTTTAAAAAAATGACTTTAGATTTTAAAAAATCGACATAAATATATGAT
>NZ_JADYTF010000248.1 GCF_021530995.1 Bacteroides caecigallinarum | reverse complement strand
ATTCAGAACTGCTCTATTTTTTATCACCTTATATAGTCTAAAATAGAATTTCTTCATTATCTTACTTTCTGCCTTGTATTTCTCGGCTCTGGATATAATATTCTCAACCACAGAATATTCTTCCTTTGTAAGTGTTTTGTGCCATCTAAGACTATTAATGAACATATTGTAGATTTCCGAAAGGAAATATCTCTGATTTGAAACAGTTATCTCACTATTATTACTATATGATTTATCCATATAATCAAGCACAAAAGTAATGACCTTGATTACATGCTGATAGTTTCTTAACAACGAAACAGCACTAGTTGACTGATCATCACGCCCGATAAAATAATAGTACAAATACAAATCAAATACAATAAAATCTTTGATTCTATCTATTGGAAGAAAACAATATTGAATATCTGTATAACATATTCCTTCAATATGCTTTAATCCAACCTTACGTAAGACTTCTGTCTTATAAGCCATACTATGCATATTGAATTCTCTTCCTACAACATGAGGTTCAATTTCAAACTCCTGCATTTGATAGATCTTATTGTATTCAACTGTACTGAAAGGGAATTTTTTTATCTCAACACTTCCATTATTCTTTACTCTATACTCCGTTCTCAATGTAACAAACAGATCTGTATCACAGGTTTCCAAACGTTTTAATAGTTCTACCAAAGCATCTGTATCAAACCAGTCATCAGCATCCAGCATTCTAAAATATTTACCATTAGCTACTGCAAGCGCTGCATTTATACATGAGCCGTAATGTCCATTAGGTTTATCGATAACTGTTATTATGTCCGGACGCTTCCTTTCATAGCTGCGGATTATCTCAAGAGATTTATCTTTACTTCCGTCGTTTACAACGATTACCTCTAATGTGGATGGAACTTTAGCATCTGTTACTGTGTCCAAACATCTTGCTAAATACTTCTCCATATTATATGTTGGAACAACTAATGATAATAACTTCATAATTTTAAACCATATTAAATTGTTACTAAATACTAGTA
>NZ_JADYTF010000247.1 GCF_021530995.1 Bacteroides caecigallinarum | reverse complement strand
GGGGTAATCGCCCCGACGCTCCGTGCCGCCATTCGTGCCGTGTACAAGTGTGGAGTTTTGAATCCTCTTGAAGCTGAAAAACGTATCAAGCTGCCCAACGGCTATTATGCGGACATGTATGCCTTGCCGATGGTGGTGGCACTCGCTTTTCGCATTGACACGTCAGGTGCCGCAACGGTTCGCAATGCACTGCTGGAAAGATTGTGCCGACGAAAAGAAAAACAAGTCCTGCTGGTGTCAGTGAATAACAGGATGCCGTATGAATGTTAGAATGGAGTTTTAATGTTCAGCCATTTGATGATTAACGGTTTAATCTGACGTAGTGACGACATGAAGTCATTAAATCTGTAAATCAGTGCGTCAGTCAATCTGTAATTATCTGCAACAACCAGTCCCCGAAGAAGTGCATATTCCACGACTTCGGGCTTTTTTATCTCCTTTTACCTGAAAGAGCAACCCGTTCATACTGCATTTTCTTTTGGCATGACCTATTTTGCGCCGTTCTGCATAGATTTGCGTATCAAGATTTTACCGACACTTCCGTAGATTTGCAACCATGTTTAACCCGTTGCCGACAGAATGTAGGCAGCACTAAAACCTGTATCAAGAACATGAAGAAAAAAATCATTTGCGTAGGTACAACTCTCTACAGGATTGTAAATCGGGATTGTCATTATTCACCTATAGAGGGGAATAG
Organism: Bacteroides caecigallinarum; assembly: GCF_021530995.1. Lineage (GTDB taxonomy): Bacteria > Bacteroidota > Bacteroidia > Bacteroidales > Bacteroidaceae > Phocaeicola > Phocaeicola faecigallinarum. Next base: position 317 of record NZ_JADYTF010000247.1, on the reverse strand, counting down.
GACGTTACTACACGGTAAACAAAACACAGCTGGAAAAATTCTGATATTTTGATGAGATGATGAAAGTATATATAAACATAAAGAGAAACAGCAACTTACGTCTTCATCAACCTTTCAACAAGAGAATCGGGCTGATGAAAAAAGAAAGGACACACCGCACTCTACATTACTTTTTTGGGGCGAGTGGTTTGATGAAACGATGATGAACATATATCATTTTGGTTATCAGTTTATTATCCTGTCAACTCATCAATTCATCGGATTTTCATCCGCCAACAAGTCTGCGGGACAAACGGATGGAAGGAAATGCCACTATC
>NZ_JADYTF010000246.1 GCF_021530995.1 Bacteroides caecigallinarum | reverse complement strand
CCATAAATATTCATTATCAAAAACAGGATGTTTCCTGTGGCTCTTATAATAGTTCTTCTCAAATTCTATCCAAGAATGAAATTCATCAAAGTCCTTCATTTCATAAATGATTTATATTTCTGAATGTAAAATTAATAAAAAGGAGATTCTAAATGTAACCAACACCAGTTTTAATTACTTCAATATACAATAAGCCTGTCCCCATTTTCAGTTATACAGTCCCAATTTATTGGCTTGAAAAGGAAACAGGCTTATATTTTGTTAGGTATCAATGCATTCTTATCCAAAGCCACCATCTCCACCTTCTTCTATACCGCCACCTCCGGTACCGCTACCACCACCGTCATCACTTCCACCGGAAGTAATGCCTTTGGCTTTTTTATAGTCTGCAAGGCTGGCATAGCTGATGCCTTCGTCCAATACTCCGGCATTTTGGAATTGAATACCCTGGAGTACACTTTCACGGAATTCCTTACTTGGAGTGAATATGATACGTGGATTCTTAATCATTGCTCCGGCATTGAAATCGGTAATGTTTTCTACACCGTCACTTTTGAACGAAACACGTATAGTACCTAAATCACCTACTCTTACTGTGTGTCCTTGCTGCAATTGCTGACGTGCGTGTCTTCCAAGTAATTCAAGAGCTGCTTCCATTTCTATGGGAGCAGTTGTTGTGTTTTCCGTAGCTGCACGTGTCATGGCTTTTACAGTCTGGGGAACTTCGCTGATAGGAATTGCATACCATTTCTTAGGTGCTTCCTTATCCTGCGGATTGATTTTCTTTACGAGCTTGTACTTGTACATACTGACCTCCTTTTTTATTAGTGGGGACTGTAATGGCAAAGTTACAATTTTATTTGAAATGGCAAAGTTTTCTTGCAGATTATTACATATGTAGAGTCAAGTGGCAAGTGCAAAATTAGCAAATACTTTTATAAAACTCGATTTTGGGGGTTGAAAACCCTAGTTTTTTACGCGGTCTATCATTAATTTGATATTGTACTTTGTTCAGTTCCGC
>NZ_JADYTF010000245.1 GCF_021530995.1 Bacteroides caecigallinarum | reverse complement strand
TACAAACATGAGCCTCAATTCTTCTTGGCGTGAAATGGAACATCGGTCTTACATCCAGCGTACCTTTGGTAATACGAAACGACCGTTCCACATTCCATAGATTCTGATAGGCTTCATAGACTTTCTCTGGACTTAGATCCGTATTTGTCTTATACCCTTTTAATCCATCCCATATTGCATCTTCCTTTATCTTTTCCTCATCTATACTGACTGTAATTCCAGAACTGATAGAAAGGAACTTGTTATATCCTCGTTTGTTGATGTCCGCCTTCGTCAGTGTTCCCTTAGAAAAACGTTTTCTTAGCCTTTCCACACCTTGTTCTCTATCGAATGCGTTCTTCTTGGCCCTTTCATCAGAATATCCAACAATAAGCCTGTCTCCATCCGGATATTTGATATCATTGAAGACCCCACTCCGACGCTCTGTTGCAATTATTTTCTCCATTATCTGGCCGGACTCCTTCTTTATCCTGGCACCTATTATATACTTATATCCACCATCACGGAGTAGCTTTACATTCTTTGCGCTCATAAGTCCGGAGTCTGCAATTACTACAAAATCATTGCCGAGATTGAATCTTTGAACAAAATCATCTACGATGGGAAGCATTGTATATCCCTCATATTGTGAACCGTTAAACAGAGAATAAGACAAAGGATATCCTCCACGACTGACAAGAAGTCCTAAAACAACTTGTGAATTTGCATTTTTACCATCTTTGGAAAAACCGGATTCCCGTAACTCGTCCTTATTCGTTGTCTCAAAATAAAGGGTTGTGACATCGTAGAAAAGTATCCCTAAATTCCCACCAAACAATCCTTTGGTATGCTTAACACTTATCTCCTGCACGAGTTCCTGCTGGGTATTATATAGTTTATCGAGATAACGATAAATCTTCTGCAAACTGACCTCTTCCTTGAAATGCCGTCTCAGATAATCCACTGTGGCCTTCTTGCTCATGGGAGAGCATATTCTGGATACTACAAGATGACGTAGTTCCTCATCCTGTATGATATTGAATCCGATTTTATCGTAAACTTTATTGAT
>NZ_JADYTF010000244.1 GCF_021530995.1 Bacteroides caecigallinarum | reverse complement strand
TAAGTAACTATTCAAAATTAATTTTATACATATGAGTAATTCACAAATAAGTTCGTACCTACAGATGCCAGTGCCCTGTTTGTACAATAGAAAAGCGAGTCCTTAGTATTGTAATCAGCAGGTCTTATCCATTTGCCTTTCAATATGCGCCACAGGATTTCAGCAGGATTAAGTTCTGGAGAGTATGGTGGAAGATAAAAAAGAAATAATCCTCTATCCTCCCATATTTTTCTGAGTTCTTTTATCTTTCTGTTCCTGTGTACAGAAGCATTGTCAAGGACAACCACCGTTTTCTTCTTTACCTCAAAAGAGAAAATGTCAAGAAAATCCACAAGTTTGTCTGCATTGATGGATTCTTGTGTTGTAAAACCTTTATATTGATTTCTTCGGGTAATCATGCCAAAGATATTAAGTCTTGCTGTTTTCTCTGATGGAATATAGACATTCTCATCTTTGAACTGCCATCCGTAAGGTACATAACCATCTGTACATACATGACTTTCATCAGCATAATAAAGTTCTATTTTACCTTTGGAGTCAAGGCTTTCAAGTTCTTGCAACTTCTCTTTCTTGTATGTGTAGAGTTGCGGTGAGGGGATACCCCTTGGGCGTTTTCTTATTCGCTTATATCTTGCACCAATGCTCCTAAAAAACGTTTGAAGGTAATGTCGCTGGCTTTTTTGCCGGAAGCTTTTTCCCAGGCTTCGCGTGCTTTTGATACACTCTGACGGTCCTCCTCTATAGCCTTACGGACTGATTCCTCATCGGAACAATCCATTATAGGTTTACGACCTTGACCGGGACGTGTTTCCAAGCCTTTGATTCCATTTTCTTTATAACGTTTTATCCATGCGTATACTGTTGGTATTGTCACATCAAATATTTCAGCTATTTCTGAGGCCGATTTGCCTGATGACTTCAACAATATGGATTTGCATCTGATACGATAGTTATGAGTAGGGCCATTATGATACCCTTTCTCAAGTTTGAGGCGATCAGCCTCACTCAATTCAAGCACTTTTATATGTTTCATGATTCAATTTCTAAAATATCATGAGACAATATTAATAATTTATGCTGAATATAAAAATATTTTAGATCACTTACTTA
>NZ_JADYTF010000243.1 GCF_021530995.1 Bacteroides caecigallinarum | reverse complement strand
CGTAAGGTGGCATGGCGCCGACAGCCGAGCCTACAGATTACAAAAGAAAAGCTCAATCAGGATATGGAAAATCTTGTCGCACGTCTTGGCAGCATAGAAGAGTTCAAAGGATGCAACATCTAAAAAAGAAGAATCATGAAACGAAATATCATTACCATAGAAGGAAAATCGGTAACCGTAACCGGTAACGATGTATGGATGACGGCATGGGAAATCGGAGAACTGTTCAATGTGACAACAACGGCGGTAAATGCGGCTATCCGGGCAATCCTGAAAACGGACGTGCTGAATGACTTTGAGGTGTGCCGGTATGTCCGGCTGGAAAACGGTCTGAATGCCGATGTCTATTCCCTTGAAATCATTGTACCGATAGCGTTCCGCCTGAATACCTATTATACCCATGTGTTCCGTTCGTGGCTTTTACGGAAAGCGTACGCCAAAGAGCAGAAGGATACCTATATGCTGTTTGTGCCGATAGCCAAAGGAGGCCATTGCTGAGAACGGAACAAACGCAAGCAAGAACGGACAGCCGTCATTCGGTTGTCCGTTCTTGCTTTTTCTGAGGTTATCTGAAAGGTTTCCGATAGTTCGCTTCCAGCACCTCACGCAGTCCCGATTCGGGATACAGCGCCTTTCCGCCTAAAATGATATAAGGCAGCAGCCGCTCGTTACGGTATTCCTGAAGAGTACGGCGGCTTACCCGTAAAAGGTCTGCCACTTCCTTGTCCGTCAGGTACACCTCACCGTCAAGCGGTGGGCGGTAACTCTCCAGAAACCCGCTGAGCCATCTGGAGCTTTTTCTCATTTTCTGCAACATGGAAGCGACCTTTTCGTCTTCCATCGTGATGATTTCATTGTTCTCGTTCATGTTACTTCGGATTTAGCGGTGAATATTCGGTTATTTGCCGCCGGGGTGGATTATGCCCACAAGCGGAATCAGTCGCTTTACCTCTTCCGGCTTGTAGAAGAACTTGTGCCCGATCTGTGAATAGCCGATAAATCCCTTGTCACGCAGTTTCTGCAAGGTGCGCTGGCTTATCCGTAACCGGTTACACACTTCGTCGCCCGTGAGCCAACGGGCAAGGCGTTTCCCGTCCCCCTTGCGCTGCAAGGCGGTCACTTTTT
>NZ_JADYTF010000242.1 GCF_021530995.1 Bacteroides caecigallinarum | reverse complement strand
GAATCCACCTGATCCGCCGCTATGCGGTAGAAACCGAAGCGGCTGGGTTCCTTGCATTGCCGGAAGAAGTTTTTGAAAAAGTTGTCGAGCATGTCGCCATGCTTGTCGAACAGTAGAAAATCCTTTGCGTTGTCCAGCCTTGCCGGAGTCCGCTTGGGCGAGCCGTCCGCATTAAGGCCGGCTACCACGCTGATTTCGCCCGTCTTTTCGTCACGGACTATCAGCACGTCCTTTTCGTCGCTTTTCTTTGCCATTTTGAAAAATTTTTAATTGTTATTTATTAAAGAAATTATGGATACGAGCCTTGTAGAACTCGACATCGTCCTTCTGGAAGTCCTTTACGTGTTCCGACAGGAATTTCAGTACGTCATCTTCGCTGTAATAGGTCTTCTTGCCCAGTATCTTGTAGGGCAAGGCTCCCGTGCTGCGGTAGCGTTGCAGTGACCGTTTGCTTATCTGGAGCAGCAGGCACAGGTCCTGGTTGTCAAAGAGCCGTATCCTGTCCGGCGTGTGTTCCCGTTTTTCCGGTGCTTTCAGGGCAAGCAGCATCTCGTCCTGACGTTCAAGCCTTTCAAGGATGGTTTCCATCCACTGTTCAAACAGTTTCTTTGTCAGCAGTTCCATGTTCATGTCCTCCTTCCTTTCGGCTGCCTGCCGTTTCCGGTGGGCAGTCTGCTGTTATGGTGCAGTTCGTTGAGTGTCCTGCCGTCCTCCCGGATGGTATGGGAGTCAAGAATCCTCCGGATTTCCGAGAGCCTGTACTGGCATTTGCGCCGCAGGACCACGTATCTGATACGGTGATCATCCCTCATGCGCTGCAAGGTCCGCTTGCTTACGCCCAGTTCTCTGGCGGCTTCATTCGTGTCGAGAAGCCTGTCCGTATTTTCACGTTTCATCGCCTCCCTGATTTCACGGACATAGCCGGCCACTTCTGCTATCTGTTCCATCATTGCCTTGTATGCGGAACTTTCCATCGTTATCACTTTCATGTTCTGTCTTTTTTTCTTGTTCCTGCGGCAAAGTTCAGCAATAAACAAAAGGGGCTTTAACAACTCACTACGTGGCTCACGTGAGATTTTTTTGAGAAATGGCTCCGTTACCCGGACAAACGGCGCAACAAGTTGCCAGTTAGC
>NZ_JADYTF010000241.1 GCF_021530995.1 Bacteroides caecigallinarum | reverse complement strand
AAATTAAAGGGCAGAATAGAATCGGGTATATCTTATTTGCTTAAATCTTTCAATACTGCTGTAATTAGTGGTGAAAATCCTGATATTGACGATGAGTTCTTAACAAAAAATGCCCGTAAAGTTTTAAAGGATTTATGGAAAACAAGCCCCATGACATGTCCTGTATCTGAGATTAGTGAAATTTGTCTGACAACTAATGATGGATATCAAATCAGAAATATTCCTGTAACTATGATGGAAGCTGCCGAAGACGAGCAGGAACAGGAATTGGTCTTTTTTATCGATAAGCAGGGAAAAATTGATGATATTTCCATTGCAATTGATGAAAATAAATATTCGGAAATAATGTCAGAGCATATTTCTGTAGAGGACTTGTTTAGAAGACAGGTTATTGTGGACTTTGTTGAGAGTTACAGAACTTCTTATAACAGGAAGGATCTTAAATTTATTGAATCTGTATTTAGTGATAATGCTCTAATCATTACAGGGAAAGTGATTAAAGAAAAACCTAAATCTGATTATGCGTTAAGAACATTGAGTACAGAAAGAATTGTTTATCAAAAACGTACTAAACAGGAATATATAACAAATCTGAAGAAAGTATTCTCCGCTAATAAATATATTAATGTGATTTTTGATGAAGTAGAAGTTATACAACATCCTAAATTGACAGATATTTATGGAGTTACTTTAAAACAGGAATGGAACTCCGACAGATATAGAGACGTCGGTTTTGTATTCCTGATGATTGACTTCCAGGATGAAATGCATCCGCTTATACAAGTTCGTACATGGCAACCGGAAAAACTTGATGGTAAGGTCTTGGCAAGAGATGAAGTATTCAACTTGGGAGATTTTGATATCGTTCGCTCATTGGTAAATGATTAACATAAAATTCTTTATTATGAAAACTAAATTTTTTATTTTAACCTTTTTTTTAGTATTGCCTTTTTGTGCTTTTTCACAGCGTAGTCTGGAGATACAAGATGTATCTACCGGTATGAATGTTTTCTCCGGTAAAGATACTGAGGCCGGAATTGTTATTTCTGCTCCTTTAACTATTCCTTTAACTTTTGAATCTACTCATGATAAAGTTGTTGATGTCTTTAATAAAGAAATTAAAGGTGAGGAACAACTGTATTATATTAGATTTAATACCGGTAAAAGATATAGG
>NZ_JADYTF010000240.1 GCF_021530995.1 Bacteroides caecigallinarum | reverse complement strand
AGGCATACTTGAACTTAGCCCTTGCGTGGGCCAGACAACACAAATGCTCAACATCGATAAGTTCATTGTCAAGATACATATATACGTTGTAGCCGTCGCTCTGCAGTGATTTGATTTTTGCATCACCGAGGAACTCCTTCAACACGTTTCTGTTCCTGCCTCCATGTTTCTGTACACCTTCATCATCCGTTGTATCCTCATAGAAGAAGATGACTATACGGGCTTTTCTGTTTACCAGACACCACATATAGGTCTTGCGTTTCTTATTATAAGCGTGGTAACGAAGCCATGTCTCATCCACATTCACATTCGCACCGTCCTGAAGGGCTATTTTCTTGAGGGCAGGTATCAGCTTGTTCAGTTGCATGGCACCTTTGTCGGCCCAGTTCAGCAGGTTCTGAACAGAAGTGTTCCAGTCCATATCCGACAGACGGTTCTTGGCTTCCCTGTATGCAGGTGTTGACATCTGGTAGCGGTTGAACATAAGATACGAGAGCATGTTTGCTGTAATGCTTGTACCCGGTACTATCTCATTGTAGATGTCAGCCCGGGCGTCATCTTTCATGGGAAGAAACATGCTTTCAATCCTGCCGTCGGCATGTTTCACCTTAAGCACTTCAAAGTGATGTTCCTCAATGTAGCTCACGATATTTCTTATTTTACGGTAGCTTGATGATATCACTACAGAACCCTTAGGGAGCATTGTATAATCGGACTTGTGTATTATCGGAGTGCCTACACATTCCTTGTTGTATCTCATTCCTTTTCTATACGGTCTTTCCTTGGAAACAGGAGTGGCCGGAGTATCCTGCGTGTCGCATGATGCGGCAGAGTCTGACTGTGGAACTTCAGTTGTCGGAGCAGTGGGAGTACCGTCAAAGTCATCCTTGTCATCATGCTTTCCTTTTACGACCTTTTTACGGTCAATGCCTTTGAGGCTTTTAGATGAAGCGTAGGTTTGGGTGTTCATAAGTGAAAGACGCTCGACAAGGGCATTATGCTTCTTCTCAAGCTTTTTGTATTCCTTTAACTGCATCTTATATTCAAGAACAACCTTCTCGGCATTGCTGTTTGCCTTTAGCAAGGCTTTCAAAAGAGAGGCATTCTCACGTTTGACTTCCTTCAGGTCTTTTCCTATTTCATCAAGTCTTGCTATCATTTCATCAAGCTGCTTGCTCT
>NZ_JADYTF010000239.1 GCF_021530995.1 Bacteroides caecigallinarum | reverse complement strand
GATGGCGGTTTGACTTCTCCGACATACTGAGGACATTCCTTGTAAGCCAGTACGGACAATGGAGAGAATACAAGGCTATGGACAAGACGGCACTCCGCAAGATATTGTACGGAAGAATTGACAGAATAGTAGAACTTGACAAACGACACCCAAAATGACAGCAGCAATGAACATAAGACAGACAGCGCAATCCATTGGACTTGCAGTATTCGCATTTCTGTTGCGCTGTTTCCTTTGGATAGTCAATATCCTTTGGTACATCATCAGAGAAATAGTCTGTGGAGTATTCCGAATGGTTATCAATGTAATGGTATTCATCATATTCCTCATTGCCATTTTCGGCTTTCTCCTATGGCTACTGACACTTTGAATTAACTCCCAAAAGCATAGCATTATGAAACGATACAGCAAGACAGCAGCGCAGCAATGCAGATTTTACGAGGTGGACAACATCTTTGAGTATATGGTGGAAACCTACATCAACGGCAACCATTCAACCCTAAGAAGGCTATACCACGAACTCAACAAGGAAGCGAGAAAGGACTTTATCGGTTTTCTTTTGGTGGAATGTCCTCCACAATACCACACGGAGATTTTACAAGAGATTGTCTGACCCAATAAATGAACGGATATGAACAGGACAACGGAAAAGATACCCACATGGAGTTTAGCCTATATCATCAATGGCGATGCAACCGCACTCACAGACGATGAAGTTCAGACAATAGACAGATGGATGAAGCGATGGCAAGTACAAGATGTTTCACCCCTCACAGATGAAGAAGGGAACGCACAGCCTTATTTCACCCATTACCCCCTTTTCGGACTTCCCACAGAAGTGGAAGATTGCGAGATACTTTATTTGAACGACAACCCGACTAAAATTTGAGATTATGATGAAAGGAACAGACCATTTCAAACGAACCATACAGATGTTTTTGGAGCAGAGAGCAGCGGAAGATGAACTATTCGCCAAAAGCTACCGCAACCCAGCCAAGAACATAGACGATTGTGTCACATACATTCTGAACTATGTGCAGAAAAGCGGTTGCAACGGCTTTTCAGACGGAGAGATATACGGACAAGCCATTCACTATTACGATGAAAACGAGATTGAAGTAGGCAAGCCTATACAATGTCAAGTAGTTGTAAACCATGTGGTGGAACTGACAGAAGAGGAAAAGCAGGAAGCAAGAAGAAAGG
>NZ_JADYTF010000023.1 GCF_021530995.1 Bacteroides caecigallinarum | reverse complement strand
TTTGAGGCGATCAGCCTCACTCAATTCAAGCACTTTTATATGTTTCATGATTCAATTTCTAAAATATCATGAGACAATATTAATAATTTATGCTGAATATAAAAATATTTTAGATCACTTACTTAATGATTAAACTTTATATAACAATGAATCTGTCTCCTTATTTTGCTTTAATATGCAAATGTAAAAAAATACTTTCAGAATTGCAAATTCATGACAATACTCCACATGCTTCAAAATACACTCTAAAACATGGGCAAATTTCAGGTAAAACGTGGGCAAGTCTAAAATCGAATTTGGGCAAGTTTTAATCCTGATTTGGGCAGTTTGAATTGAAGTTGTGATTGGCCATGTCTTTTTTTATTTTTCTGTTGTTAAACATGTCCTAATCTTTTGCTGTGATAAATAAAATTCATTCCTTTGCGTCAGTATGGTTCAGCACAGTTAAAGTATTGCAAATGAAAGAAAAAGTAAGCTTTGGACAGCAGTCTACAAAGGTTAAGCAACTTTCTGATATCATTGAACAGGATATCATGATTGGAAAATATAAGACAGATACAAGTCTGCCTTCTATTAATTATCTTAGTAAGGCTTACAATGTTTCGCGCGATACTGTTTTTAAGGCGTTTTCTGATTTGCGCGAGAGGAAACTTATAGATTCAACTCCAGGTAAAGGTTATTATGTAATCAATCGTCAGGAGAAAATCTTTCTTTTGCTTGACGAATATTCTCCTTTTAAAAATACATTATATAATAGCTTTATACGAAAACTTTCTACTTCGTATAAGGTTGATTTATGGTTTCATCAATATAATGAGCATATTTTCAATACTATTTTGCACGAAGCAATAGGACGCTACAATTATTATGTGGTAATGAATTTTGATAACGAGAAATTTTCTCCTTTATTCAATAAAATAAATCCTTCCCGCCTGTTGCTTCTTGATTTTGGAAAGTTCGAGAAAGATAATTATTCTTATATCTGCCAGAATTTTGATGATGAATTCTATAATGCCCTCACTCTGCTGACAGAAAGACTGAGGAAATATCGTAAGATTGTATTTCAGTTGCCGGCTGATTCAAAACATCCTAGGGTGTCGGCTGACAGTTTCAGGCAGTATTGTCATGATAATGATATAGTTTCTGAAATATCGGAACAGGAGGATGTCTTAGATGTTGAAAATGGTGTGGCTTATATAGTCATACGACAGACAGATGTTGTGAATATAATAAAAAGGAGTAGGGAAAAGGGAATGAAATGCGGACGCGATTTTGGTATTATTGCATATAATGACACGCCTGCATACGAAGTTATAGACGACGGAATCACTGCATTGAGTGTAAATTGGGATGAGATGGGAAAACAGGCTGCTAAATTCATACTTACAGGTGTGCCAGTCCGGACTTATCTTCATACTGAGGTACATTTACGTAATTCAGTATAAATTCAGTTTTACTCATATACAGTAGTTCCTTTATTAATACAGATGAATCAGCATAGTTCAGCATAGTTGTGTCATGCTGGAATATGTCAGTAAAAATATTAGATACAAACTTTATAAACTATCGAAACAATGAAAAATTATCCGAAAATCGGGATTCGTCCCACAATCGACGGACGTCAGGGTGGTGTTCGCGAAAGTCTTGAAGAAAAAACAATGAACCTTGCCAAGGCTGTGGCAGAACTTATTTCTTCTAATCTGAAAAATGGAGACGGAAGTCCTGTTGAATGTGTTATCGCTTATTCTACTATAGGACGTGTGGCTGAAAGTGCAGCATGTGCGGAAAAGTTTGAACGTGAAGGTGTAGGTGCTACTATAACCGTTACTTCATGCTGGTGTTATGGAGCTGAAACAATGGATATGAATCCTTATTATCCAAAGGCTGTTTGGGGATTCAACGGAACTGAAAGACCGGGAGCTGTTTATCTGGCAGCGGTACTTGCGGGACATGCACAGAAAGGTTTGCCTGCTTTTGGTATCTATGGTCATGATGTACAGGATATCGAAGATAATACAATCCCAGCAGATGTAGCTGAAAAGATTCTTCGTTTTGCTCGTGCGGCACAGGCTGTTGCAACAATGCGTGGCAAGTCATATCTCTCTATGGGTAGTGTGTCAATGGGTATTGCAGGGTCTATCGTAAATCCTGATTTCTTCCAGGAATATCTCGGAATGCGTAATGAGTCTGTTGACTTGACTGAAATAATCCGTCGTATGACTGAAGGTATCTACGATAAGGAAGAATATGCCAAAGCTATGGCGTGGACAGAGAAGTATTGCAAGAAGAACGAAGGTATTGATTTCAATGTAGATGCAAAGAAAAAGACTCGTGAAGAAAAGGATGCCGACTGGGAATTTATCGTCAAGATGACTATCATCATGCGCGACCTTATGACTGGTAATCCTAAACTGAAGGAAATGGGATTCAAGGAAGAAGCTTTAGGACATAATGCAATTGCTGCCGGCTTCCAGGGACAACGCCAGTGGACTGACTTCTATCCAAACGGTGATTATTCTGAAGCGTTGCTTAATACATCGTTCGACTGGAACGGTATCCGTGAAGCATTCGTTGTGGCTACTGAAAACGATGCTTGCAACGGGGTTGCTATGCTCTTCGGTCACTTGTTGACAAACCGTGCACAGATCTTCTCTGATGTACGTACATACTGGAGTCCGGAAGCTGTTAAGCGTGTGACAGGAAAAGAACTTACAGGATTGGCAAAGAACGGTATCATACACCTTATCAATTCCGGTGCAACAACTCTTGACGGAACAGGCCAGCAGACAGATGCGGAGGGAAATCCTACAATGAAACCGGCTTGGGAAATCACAGATGCTGAAGTGGAAAAATGTCTTGAAGCTACTACATGGTATCCTGCTAACAGAGATTATTTCCGTGGAGGCGGTTTCTCTTCAAACTTCCTGTCAAAAGGCGGTATGCCTGTCACTATGAGCCGTCTTAACTTGGTGAAAGGCCTTGGTCCTGTGCTTCAGATTGCAGAAGGTTGGACTGTGGAAATTGATCATGAAATACATAAACATCTTGACGAACGTACTGACCGCACATGGCCTACTACATGGTTCGTACCACGCTTGTGCGACAAACCTGCGTTCAAGGATGTATATTCTGTAATGAATAACTGGGGAGCAAACCATGGAGCTATCAGCTATGGTCATATCGGTCAGGATCTGATTACTTTGGCTTCAATTCTCCGTATCCCTGTATGTATGCACAATGTTGACGATGATAAGATTTTCCGTCCTGCTGCATGGAATGCATTCGGTATGGATAAAGAAGGTGCTGACTATAGAGCATGCCAGAATTATGGACCAATTTATAAGTAATTGATGAATTGTTGTTGGTGATTATAAGATTATAGTTAATTTTGAAGATTATGAACATACGGTGAAAATTCGCTGTCTGTTCGTGACTTCATAAAATCAGATTATTATGATAAACCGATTTATATTGAACGAAGTATCTTACTTCGGTCCTGGAGCAAGGGAAGTGCTTCCAAAAGAGATTTCACGTCTGGGTTTGAAAAAAGCTTTTGTAGCTACAGACAAGGATTTGATAAAGTTTGGTGTTGCCGAAAAAGTATTGTCAGTATTGCGCAATGCCAATATCCCATACGAAGTATTCAGCGAAATCAAGCCTAACCCGACAGTCTCTAATGTTAAGGCAGGTCTTGCAGCATATGCAGCTTCAGGAGCAGATTTCATAATAGCCATAGGCGGCGGTTCATCAATGGACACAGCCAAGGCTATTGGTATCATAACCAACAATCCTGAATTCTCAGATGTAGTATCTCTTGAAGGAGTTGCCGATACAAAGAAGAAATCAGTGCCTATCATAGCTCTTCCAACTACAGCCGGAACAGCAGCAGAAGTTACAATCAATTATGTTATCACCGATGAGGAAAACCAGAAGAAGATGGTTTGCGTTGACCCTAACGATATCCCTGCCATTGCAATAGTTGATGCTGAACTTATGTACACTCTTCCTAAGAGTCTGACAGCCGCTACAGGTCTGGACGCATTGACTCATGCCATCGAAGGTCTTATCACTAAAGGTGCATGGGAGATGAGTGACATGTTTGAAATCAAGGCAATCGAGATGATAGCACGCTATCTTGAAACAGCAGTGAACGAACCAAACAATGCGGAAGCCCGTAACGGAATGGCCGTTGCACAGTACATAGCCGGTATGGCCTTCTCTAACGTAGGTTTGGGAGTAGTGCATGGTATGGCTCATCCATTGGGAGCAATCTTCGACATTCCTCACGGTGTTGCTAATGCATTGCTTTTGCCAACAATCATGGAATTCAATGCTCCAGCAGCGCTTGACAAGTATGTTGACATAGCTAAGGCAATGAATGTCTATTCAGCAGGAATGACAAAAGAGGAAGCTGCGGATGCTGCTGTTAAGGCGGTTAAGGAATTGTCTGTACGTGTAGGAATACCTCAGCATTTGTCAGAACTTGGAATCAAGGCAGAGGATCTTCCTTGTCTTGCCAAGGCTGCTTATGCAGATGTATGTACACCGGGAAATCCTCGTGAGGTGACAGAAGAAATTATTTTGGACTTATATAAGAAAGTATTATGATAACTAACGAACAGATAGAAAAATTCATTTCGGAAGCTCACCGTGTAGGCGATGCAGGTTTGACAATATGCAGTAGCGGTAACATCTCATGGAGAGTAGGTGATGAAGTTCTTCTTTCAGGTACAGGATCATGGGTACCGTCATTGCCAAAAGAAAAGGTTTCAATATGCAAACTTGAAACAGGTGAAGTTCTTAATGGAGTTAAACCGTCGATGGAGCATGGCTTTCATCTTGGAGTATTGAGAGAAAGACCTGACGTAAACGTGGTTCTTCACTTCCAGTCACCTTACGCAACAGCAGTTGCATGTATGAAGGAATTGCCTGAAGATTTTAATGTTACTGCTGAAGTACCTTGTCATGTAGGAGCAGAAATACCTGTAGTACCATATTTCAGGCCTGGTTCCAAAGAACTGGCAGAGGCTGTTGTCGCTGCCTTGAAAGATCATAATTCTGTCCTTCTTAGAAAACATGGTCAGGTAGTTTGTGGAAAAGATTTTGATCAAGCTTTCGAAAGAGCTATGTTTTTTGAGATGGCATGTCGAATCATTATTCTTTCAGGTGGTAAATATGATACGCTTACCGGTGCCGAGATAGATGATTTGGAAACCTACGTTTTAGGAAAGAAAACAAAATGAAAGAAGCAAATTTAGCAATAGACTTCGGGGGAGGTAGCGGGCGAGTGATTGCCGGCTACGTCTCCGATGGTAAAACTTGTCTGGATACGATATATCGTTTTCAGAACAGGCAGGTAAGGATGGGTGGCCATATATATTGGGATTTCCTTTCTCTTTTTGAAGATATGAAGAGAGGAATACGTATGGCTGTTGAAAAAGGATATAGAATAAAAAGTATCGGCATAGATACATGGGGTGTTGATTTCGGACTTATAGATAAGAATGGAAATCTCATAGGTAATCCGGTCTGTTACCGTGACAGTCGTACGGACGGTATGCCTGAAAAGGTTTTTAAGATTATTGATCCAAGCGAACATTACTCTGTCAGTGGCACACAGGTGATGGCAATAAACACGCTGTTTCAGCTTTATGCGATGAAAGAAGAAAACAGTCCGTTGCTTTCTGTGGCAGATAAGTTGTTGTTCATGCCTGATTTGTTCAGTTATTTCCTTACCGGTGTTGCAAATAATGAATATAGCATAGCATCTACTTCGGAGCTAATGGATATCAAGGCGCATAAGTGGAATTATGAACTTATACGCCAATTGGGATTGCCTGAACATATCTTCTGCGAAATCGTAATGCCTGGGCAGGAAAGAGGAGTGCTGAAGCCTGAGATAAAGGAAGAACTTGGGCTGGATTATGATGTTAAGGTTATAGCAGTGGCATCGCATGACACGGCGAGTGCGGTATATGCTGTTCCTGCTGATGAAAACGAAAAAGTGACAGCATTTTTAAGTTCAGGAACATGGTCTTTGCTTGGAGTAGTGACAGACGAGCCGATTCTTTCTGAAGAAGCCAGAGTTAACGGATTTACAAACGAAGGTGGTGTGAATGGTAAAATCTGTTTCCTACAGAATATCACCGGACTGTGGATTCTTCAGAAATTAATGTCCGAATGGGCAGAAGAAGGAAAATGTACTGAATACGATGTTCTGATTCCTGAAGCAGAGAAAGCGAATATATCATCAATAGTAGATGTTGACAATAACGTCTTTACCAGCCCGCTGAATATGGCAGACGCAATAATCTCTTATTGTAAGGAGAGCGGACAACAAATCCCGCAAACACAGGGAGAGTTTGTGAAATGCATATTGTTATCATTGGCAGACAGATACAAAAAAGGAATAGAGGGATTGAACAAATTATTGCCTCGTTCTGTTGAAAAATTACATATAATTGGTGGAGGTTCGCAAAACAAATATCTGAACCGACTGACGGCTTTGGCTACAGGACTTGATGTAGATGCCGGTCCGGTTGAGGCTACTGCCATAGGAAATATTTTAGTACAAAATTTAGATAAATAATATATTAAGGTAATACATATGGAAAATACTGGATATGCGGCAAAGAATCATGGCTGTAATGTGAAGAGATACTGTAGAACAATGGATTTGAGAAATAATCCGGAGTTGATAGCCGAATACAAATTGCGTCACAGCAAAGAAAAAATATGGTCTGAGATACTTGAAGGCATACGCAGCGTTGGAATATTGGAAATGGAGATTTATATTCTGGGGACAAGGCTTTTTATGATTGTGGAAACTTCATTGGATTTTGATTGGGATTCGGCAATGGAAAAACTGGCAGTATTGCCAAGACAGCAGGAGTGGGAAGATTATATGTCTATATTCCAGTGCTCAGAACCGGGAAGTACATCATCCGAGAAGTGGCAGCCTATGGAAAGGATGTTTTACCTGTATTGATTTTTATACCTTTCTATTAATTCATTAACCTAAACTTTAAAATTATTCATGAAACAATCTATTATTAGCAAAGACGGCGTAAGTTATTTGTTCCCTTTTGTGTTGATTACGTTTTGCTTTGCATTGTGGGGATTTGCAAACGATATTACCAATCCGATGGTAAAGGCTTTTTCAAAAATATTCAGAATGAGTGTTACTGATGGGGCTTTGGTACAAGTGGCTTTTTATGGCGGATATTTTGCTATGGCTTTTCCGGCAGCCATGTTTATAAGGAAATATACATATAAGGCCGGAGTACTGTTAGGACTGGGATTGTATGCTCTCGGTGCATTGGCTTTTTTCCCGGCAAAACTGACAGGTGACTATCATCCGTTTCTATTGGCATATTTTGTTATGACATGCGGATTGTCTTTTCTGGAAACAAGTTGTAATCCTTATATACTTTCAATGGGTCCGGAAGAAACAGCTACGCGTCGTCTTAATCTGGCTCAGGCATTCAATCCGATAGGTTCTCTGATGGGAATGTATGTTGCGATGAACTTTATCCAGAACAAGTTGCATCCAATGGATACTGTAGAAAGAGCGCAGTTGAGTCAGGCTGAATTTGAAGCAGTCAGGGACTCGGATTTGTCTGTTCTTATTGCTCCTTATCTGGTGATTGGTCTTGTTATTATAGCTATGCTTATAGTTATCAGGATGTCGAAGATGCCAAGAAATGCAGATCAGTCACATTCTATCGATTTTATTCCTACATTGAAGCGTATTTTCTCAAGAAGAAGATATAAGTATGGTGTCATAGCACAGTTCTTTTATGTAGGTGCTCAGATAATGTGCTGGACATTCATCATCCAGTACGGTACACGTCTGTTTATGGCACAAGGAATGGAAGAACAAGCGGCTGAGGTACTCTCTCAGAAATATAATATAGTGGCAATGATTATATTTTGTGTAAGTCGTTTCGTTTGTACATTTATGCTCCGTTTTGTCAAACCAGGAATGTTGCTTATGGTTTTGTCCGTAGCGGCAATAGTACTTACGGCAGGAGTTATTAGCCTGGAGAATATTGGGGGAATGTATTGTCTTGTAGGAGTTTCTGCTTGTATGTCTCTGATGTTCCCTACTATATATGGTATAGCATTGAAGGGTATGGGCGATGACGCAAAATTCGGTGCTGCCGGGCTGATTATGGCTATTCTTGGAGGATCTGTATTGCCACCGCTTCAGGCATCCATTATAGACTGCAAGACTTTGTTTGGAATGCCAGCCGTGAATATTTCGTTTATACTTCCGTTGATTTGTTTTGTCGTGATAGTAGTTTATGGGTATAAGATGAGACGAGAAGGATAAAATCTTCTGTCTATATATGAAAACAATACTTCCCTGTCAATATTTTCAATACAATATGAAATATCGGCAGGGAAGTATTGTTTTATAAGTTCTTGTTTTTATTTTCTTCAGTCTTTACTTTTCTTAAAAGGTCGGATGCAAAAATGAAATTGTTCAGCCTTTCATTTGTTGCCGTAAACACTTCATCTTTTGTGCCTGACCATTCTTTGTGTCCCTGATATATGTACAGGATACTGTCGCCTATACCCATCACTGAGTTCATGTCGTGGGTGTTGATGATGGTTGTCATGTTGAATTCTGTGGTGATGTCGTGTATAAGTTCGTCAATCACCAGAGATGTCTTAGGGTCAAGTCCTGAGTTTGGTTCGTCGCAAAACAGATATTGCGGGTTCAATGCTATTGCTCTGGCTATTGCTACTCGCTTTTGCATACCTCCACTTATCTCGCCTGGATATTTGTTTTGTGCATCCAGAAGGTTTACCCTGTCCAGACAGAATTGTGCGCGTTTTACCCTGTCGCGATATGTGTCGTTTGAAAACATATCAAGAGGAAACATGACATTCTCAAGTACGGACAGTGAATCGAATAATGCTGCGCTTTGGAATATCATTCCCATTTCCTTGCGTAAGGTTTTCTTTTCTACCTTACCCATACCAAGCAGATTCCTGTTGTCATAAAGCACTTCGCCTTTTTCGGGGGTTAATAGTCCCACTATACATTTCATAAGAACGGTTTTACCGGAACCGCTTTGACCTATAATGAGGTTGGTCTTTCCGTTTTCGAAAGTGAAATTGATGTCATCTAGGACAGTCTTTCCTTCAAATGACTTACATATAGATTTTAATTGTATCATCCCATTAATAGTTGTGTAAGAATTAAATCTGAGAATAGAATGAGTACGCTGCTTGATACTACAGCATTTGTACTGGCTTTACCTACTGAAATGGAGCCACCTTCTACCGTGTAACCGAAATAAGCCGAAACGCTGGCTATAATAAATGCAAAGAATAACGACTTGATAAAACTACACCATATATACCATTCGATGAAGCAGTATTGGAGACCATATTCAAGGTCCGTTGCATTCATTATTCCTGCAAACCATGCTGTACAGAAAGCCCCGACAATTCCTGCAAATATACTGAAAATAACCAGAAATGGAATCATTGTCATAAGTCCCAATATTTTAGGAAGTATAAGATATGAGGCTGAGTTTATACCCATAATTTCAAGTGCGTCTATTTGTTGTGTGACACGCATTGTGCCAATCTCAGAAGCTATGTTGGAACCTACCTTACCTGCCAGTATCAGACACATTATGGCTGATGAAAATTCAAGCAACAGGATTTCGCGTGTGGTATATCCTACTACGAATCTCGGCATCCATGGACTTTCTATGTTGAGCTTTATCTGGATACATATAACGGCTCCTATGAAGAATGAAATAAGGAGTACTATTCCAATGGAATTTATTCCGAGTTGGAATAATTCGTTCACATATTGTTTGAAATACATCCTAATTCTTTCTGGACGTGAAAAAACTCTGCCCATGAGAATGACGTATTTACCTAAAATACTGATTGGTCTTATCATGATGTTAAAAATAATTTGTTGCAAAAGTACTGTTTTTTAGCTATTAAATAATAAAAGATAGGATGATTTTAATGGAAATGACCATATAACCCAAGAATTTTACTACTTTTGTGCTCAAAATTGTCTATATGGAAGAATTGAAAGATAAAGAATACGAAGGTAACGCTGGGGGTACAAGCTCACAGGTGGATTATAACGAATGTATGGTACTTCGTACGGAGAATCTTGTCAAGAAATATGGTAAAAGAACTGTAGTAAACGATGTGTCGATAAATGTAAAACAGGGAGAAATCGTAGGTTTACTTGGACCTAACGGCGCAGGAAAAACTACATCGTTCTATATGACAACCGGACTGATTGTTCCAAATGAAGGGCATATTTTTTTGAATGATGAAGATATAACATCATATCCTGTCTATAAGCGTGCACAGAAGGGAATTGGTTATTTGGCACAGGAGGCTTCGGTGTTCAGAAAAATGAGTGTGGAGGATAATATAGCTTCAGTATTGGAACTTACAAACAAAAGTCCGGAATACCAAAAGGATAAACTGGAAAGCCTTATCGCTGAATTCAGATTACAGAAAGTAAGAAAGAATCTGGGAGATCAACTGTCGGGAGGTGAACGCAGAAGAACTGAGATTGCCAGATGTCTGGCTATCGATCCGAAATTCATAATGCTTGATGAACCGTTTGCCGGTGTAGACCCTATTGCGGTGGAGGATATTCAGCATATTGTTTGGAAGCTGAAGGATAAGAATATCGGAATTCTGATAACCGACCATAATGTTCAGGAAACTTTGAGCATTACGGATAGGGCATATCTGTTGTTTGAAGGAAGAATTCTTTTCCAGGGTACTCCGGAAGAACTAGCAGAAAACAAAATTGTGCGTGAAAAATATTTGAGTAATAGTTTTGTGCTTAGAAAAAAAGACTTCCAGGTACAACCGGAACGCGATTAATCAAATCGTGTGACGGCTTATTTGAAATTTTTTTTGTTCTGACTTTTTGGTAGTTGCAAGATTAAACACTATTTTTGCACACCCCAAAAAGTTTATACTTTTGAAAATAAGAATAATAATTAATATAAAACACTTAAGAAATGAATATTTCATTACAGAATGTAAGCAGTGTTAGTGCTGTACTTACTGCGCAAATCGAAAAAGCAGACTATCAGGAAAAAGTTGAGAAAGCGTTGAAGACACTTCGCCAGAGAGTGAATATGCCTGGTTTCCGTAAGGGTATGGTTCCAATGGGACTTATCAAAAAACAGTATGGTGTATCTGTACTTCTTGAAGAAGTTGACAAACTGTTGCAGGAAAAAGTTGGTGAATATATCCGCGAAAACAAAGTGAACATGCTGGGTACTCCACTTCCAAAGGAAAACAACGCTAACTTCGAAAAAGACGAAAACTTTGAATTTTCTTTCGATATCGCTTTGGCTCCTGAATTCTCTATCGAATTGTCAAACAATGATACTGTAGACTACTATGATATAGATGTAACAGACGAAATGGTAGAACAGCAGGTTAATATGTACAGACAGCGTACAGCTAAATATGACAAAGTGGAAGACTATCAGGATAAAGATATGCTGAAAGGTCTTTTGGCTGAACTTGACGAAAATGGTAATACTAAAGAGGGTGGTGTTCAGGTTGAAGGTGCAGTTATGATGCCTACATACATGAAGAACGACGACCAGAAAGCTATCTTCAACGATGCTAAGGTAAACACTGTATTGGTGTTCAACCCATCTGTAGCTTTCGACAACAACGAAGCTGAACTTGCTTCTCTTCTGAAAGTTAAGAAAGAAGAAGTTGCTAACTACAAAGGTAACTTCAGCTTCCAGATTGAAGAAATCACTCGTATGATTCCGGGTGAATTGAATCAGGAATTGTTCGATCAGGTTCTTGGCGAAGGTAAAGCTTCAAACGAAGAAGAATTCCGTGCTCAGGTTAAGGAAAGCATCGCTACTCAGTTCGTAGCAGACAGCGACTATAAGTTCCTTATCGACTTGCGTACTTACACAATGGGTAAGGTTGGTAAATTGGAATTTGCTGACGACTTGATGAAGCGTATCATGCTTGACAATAACAAGGAAAAAGGCGAAGAATACGTGAACGAAAACTACGAAAAGAGCCTTGAAGAACTTACATGGCACTTGATTAAGGAAAAACTTGTTGAAGCTAACGGTATCAAGATTGAGCAGGCTGACATCCAGAATATGGCTAAGGAAGCTACTCGTGCTCAGTTCGCTCAGTACGGTATGATCAATGTTCCTGAAGAATTGCTTGAAAACTACTCTAAGGAAATGCTTAAGAAGCGTGAAAGCGTAGAAGCTCTTGTGAACAGAGCTATTGAAGCTAAGCTTGCTGAAGCTGTTAAGGGTCAGGTAACATTGAACCACAAAGCTGTATCTGTAGAAGATTTCAACAAAATGTTTCAGTAATATAATTCCAGGCTGAAGTTAATTGCTGAGGCTTATAAAATGGAAGAGGCTTTTAACCGAGGCTTTTCTGGTTGGTGCAAGCTCTTGTCCTGTACTCGGAAAAGAAATGGCTAAAAGTCTCTTTCTGTATTTTTACAAGTAAAAAATATAACTTATGAATGATTTTAGAAAATATGCAACCAAGCATTTGGGTATGAGCAGTATGGTGCTCGACGATGTTATAAAGTCGCAGGCTGGTTATCTGAATCCGTATATCCTTGAGGAAAGACAGCTGAATGTTACTCAGCTTGATGTGTTCTCACGTTTGATGATGGATCGTATCATCTTTTTGGGGACAGAAATCAATGATTACACTGCCAATACCTTGCAGGCTCAGTTGCTATATCTTGACTCAATAGATTCAAGTAGAGACATCTCAATATATATAAACTCTCCTGGTGGCTCGGTATATGCCGGATTGGGTATTTATGACACTATGCAGTTCATCAGCAGTGATGTGGCTACGTTCTGTACCGGTCTTGCTGCTTCTATGGCTGCCGTATTGCTTGTAGCTGGTCAGGAAGGCAAACGTTCAGCATTGACACATTCGCGCGTGATGATTCACCAGCCTCTTGGTGGTGCTCAAGGACAGGCTTCTGATATCGAAATAACAGCTCGTGAGATATTGAAGCTGAAAAAAGAACTTTATACTATTGTGGCTGAACATTCACATACTGATTTTGATAAAGTATGGGCTGACTCTGACAGAGATTACTGGATGACTGCACAGGAAGCTAAGGAATATGGTATTATTGACGAGGTTATGTCTCGTAAGCCTTCTTTGTAAACAAAAAACTTAAGAACTAAAATTTATAGTCATTGGAAAATTCAAAAACAACTAGAAATAGAAACAAGTGCAGCTTTTGTGGACGTACAGAAAATGAGGTGAGTTTTCTGATAACCGGTGTAAATGGCTGTATTTGTGATTCATGTGTGGAGCAGGCACATGAGATTGTAAAGGAAGCCAACAAACGTTCTAATTCAGGAAAGGCAGGTAATCTTCAGTTGGAAGAATTGCCTAAGCCTGCTGAAATTAAGGCTTTTCTTGATCAATATGTTATAGGTCAGGATGATGCCAAAAGATACTTGTCTGTGGCTGTATACAATCATTATAAACGTTTGCTCCAGGTCTCGGACAGCAATGATGTGGAAATTGAAAAATCCAATATTATAATGGTTGGTAGTACCGGTACAGGTAAGACACTGCTTGCACGTACTATAGCTAAACTGTTGAAAGTGCCATTCACTATTGTTGATGCTACTGTCTTGACTGAGGCAGGCTATGTAGGTGAAGATATTGAGAGTTTGCTGACACGTTTACTTCAGGTTGCCGACTATAATGTCGAAGAAGCTGAGCGTGGTATTGTGTTTATTGACGAGATAGACAAAATTGCGCGTAAAGGTGATAATCCTTCAATCACACGTGACGTTAGCGGTGAAGGTGTTCAGCAAGGTTTGCTGAAATTGCTGGAGGGCTCTATTGTGAACGTTCCGCCACAAGGAGGACGAAAACATCCTGACCAGAAGATGATTCCTGTCAACACGAAGAATATTCTGTTTATCTGTGGAGGGGCGTTCGAAGGTATAGAACGCAAGATAGCACAGCGAATGAATACTAACGTGGTAGGATATAACTCTATCAAGGAGGCTGTCAAGATAGACCGCAGCAATATGATGCAATATATTGCACCTCAGGATTTGAAATCGTTTGGACTGATACCTGAAATTATCGGTCGTCTTCCTATTCTGACTTATCTTAATCCTCTTGACAGAAATGCGTTGCGTAATATATTGACAGAACCAAAGAACTCTATTATCAAACAATACATTAAACTTCTTGAAATGGATGGTGTGAAACTTGTTTTCCAACCAGAAGTTTTGGAGTATATTGTAGACAAGGCGGTAGAGTACAAACTGGGTGCCCGCGGATTGAGAGCCATTGTTGAGACAATAATGATTGATGTGATGTACAGTGTACCTTCACGAAATGTAAGTGAATTTGTCGTAACATTGGAATATGCCAAGGAGCAGATGGAAAAGTCGAATATCTCACGTTTGCAGTCTGTTTAAATTGATTAAGAAAAAAATGCATGTCTTGACGATTTTTTTTCTTCTTTTATTTGCGTAATATTGAAAGTTGTTTATAACTTTGTTACATAAGAACTTTTCAGTATATCGTAAAATCATTTAATTCATAGGAAGCAATGGCGGAAAAAATCAATTTGACAGAGCAGTTGAAGAAGTATTTCGGTTTTGATACTTTCAAAGGAAACCAGGAAGCTATTATTAGAAGCCTTCTTGATGGTAATGATACTTTTGTGTTGATGCCTACAGGTGGAGGAAAATCGCTGTGCTATCAGTTGCCTTCACTTTTAATGGAAGGAACTGCTATTGTGATTTCACCGCTGATTGCACTTATGAAGAATCAGGTAGATGCTATGCGTAACTTTAGCGAAGAAGATGGTGTTGCTCATTTCATTAATTCTTCGTTGTCCAAGTCGGCTATAGACCAGGTTAAATCTGATATTTCTTCTGGTAAAACTAAATTGTTATATGTGGCACCGGAGTCACTCACGAAGGAGGAAAATGTGGATTTTCTTAAGCATGTGAAAATTTCATTTTATGCCATCGATGAGGCTCACTGTATATCTGAATGGGGGCACGACTTCCGTCCCGAATACAGAAGAATACGTCCAATTATCAACGAGATTGGTAAAGCACCTGTCATTGCATTGACAGCTACTGCTACTCCTAAAGTGAAAATGGATATTCAGAAAAACTTGGGAATGACAGATGCGGCTGAATTTAAGTCTTCATTCAATCGTCCTAATTTGTATTACGAGGTACGTCCGAAAACAAATAATATTGACCGTGATATTATAAAGTTTATTAAGCAGAATCCTGAGAAATCCGGAATTATTTATTGCTTAAGCAGGAAGAAAGTTGAAGAATTGGCTGAAATCTTGGTTGCAAACGGTATTAAGGCAAGGCCATATCATGCAGGTATGGATGCTTCTACAAGAAATGCCAATCAGGATGATTTCCTGAAAGAGAATATCGATGTCATTGTCGCTACAATAGCTTTCGGTATGGGTATAGACAAACCGGACGTAAGGTATGTATTGCATTATGATATTCCAAAGAGTCTTGAAGGGTATTATCAGGAAACAGGACGTGCGGGAAGAGATGGTGGAGAAGGTCAGTGTATAGCATTCTATTCGAACAAGGATTTGCAGAAATTGGAGAAGTTCATGCAGGGTAAACCTGTGTCTGAACAGGAAATAGGAAAACAGCTTCTTCTTGAAACTGCGGCTTATGCTGAGTCATCAGTTTGTAGAAGAAAAATATTGTTACACTATTTCG
Source organism: Bacteroides caecigallinarum (assembly GCF_021530995.1). GTDB lineage: Bacteria > Bacteroidota > Bacteroidia > Bacteroidales > Bacteroidaceae > Phocaeicola > Phocaeicola faecigallinarum. Next base: position 19,851 of record NZ_JADYTF010000023.1, on the reverse strand, counting down.
GTGAGGAATATACTGAAGATAATTGTGGTAATTGTGATAACTGTTTAAATCCAAAGAAACAAGTGGAGGCTCAGGAATTATTGTGTGCAGTGATTGAAACAATCGTTGCAGTTAAAGAAAATTTCAAACAAGATTATATTATAGATGTATTGCTCGGAAAAGAAACATCAGAAGTGTTGGCTCATAAACATGATGAACTGGAAGTATTCGGTTCGGGAATGGGAGAAGAGGAGCGCTTATGGAATTCAGTGATACGTCAGGCTTTAATAGCCGGATATCTGGTTAAGGATGTTGAGAATTATGGATTGCTTAAAGTAACACCAAGCGGGCATAAATTCCTCAAGAATCCGAAATCATTCAAAATAGTTGAAGATACAGATTTCGATGAAGATGAAGTAGAAGAAACTCCGATGCGTGGAGGAGCATCGTGTGCGGTGGATCCTGTGCTATACTCGATGCTTAAGGATTTGCGCAAAAAGATGTCAAAGAAACTGGATGTACCACCTTATGTGATTTTCCAGGATCCATCTTTGGAAGCTATGGCTACTATTTATCCTGTGACTCTTGAAGAATTGCAGAACATTCCAGGTGTAGGTGCTGGAAAGGCTAAACGATATGGTCAGGAATTCTGTGATCTGATAAAGACTCATTGCGAAGAGAATGAAATTGACAGACCTGAAGATTTGAGAGTACGTACAGTGGCCAATAAGTCAAAACTAAAAGTGTCGATTATACAGAGTATTGACAGAAAAGTGGCTCTTGATGATATAGCAGTGGCTAAAGGTATAGATTTCGTTGATTTGCTGGATGAGGTTGAGGCTATAGTTTATTCAGGAACAAAACTTAATATAGACTACTTCCTTGAAGAGATTATGGATGAGGATCACATGCTTGACATTTATGATTATTTCAAGGAATCTGAAACAGATAAGATAGAGGATGCCATGGACGAACTTGGTGATGATTACACTGAAGAGGAAATAAGACTTGTTAGGATCAAGTTTATTTCAGAAATGGCAAATTGAAAAATATTTATTTGGCTTCGCTCTCCTATGTGGTTGAGCGAAGCTTTTTTTGTCATAAAAATATGTTAATGTGTTTCATACTATTTATATAATTCGTATAAAAATAGTATATTTGCACGCAATAATAATCAAAAGCATAAAGCCCTATGTCATTTATTGCAGATAAAGTTGTTATGGATGGATTGACTTACGATGATGTTTTGTTAATCCCTGCCTATTCTGAAGTATTACCTAAAACAGTCGAACTAACGACTAAGTTCTCAAGAAACATCGAGTTGAAAATCCCTTTTGTGACTGCTGCTATGGATACAGTTACAGAATCTCAGATGGCTATTGCTATTGCCAGAGAGGGTGGTATCGGTGTAATCCACAAAAATATGTCTATCGCTGAGCAGGCTCGTCAGGTGGCAACAGTGAAACGTGCTGAAAACGGTATGATTTCAAATCCTGTTACTATCAACAGAGATGCAAAAGTTAAGGATGCCTTGAATATCATGGCTGAATATAAGATTGGCGGTATTCCAGTTGTGGATAACGAGAATTATCTTGTTGGTATCGTGACTAATCGTGACCTTCGTTTTGAGAAGGATATGGAAAAGCAGATACAGGAGGTGATGACTTCTGAAAATATCATAACTACTAAGCAGTCAACAGATATGGAAACTGCAGCTCAAATTCTTCAGGAGAACAAGATTGAAAAACTTCCTGTAGTTGATGAGAATGGTAAATTGATAGGTCTTATCACATATAAGGATATTACTAAGGCTAAAGACAAACCAATGGCTTGTAAGGATGCACAGGGACGTCTGCGTGTTGCTGCCGGTGTTGGAGTAACAGCCGATACTCTGGAACGTATGGAGGCTTTGGTAAATGCAGGTGCAGATGCTATCGTTATTGATACAGCACACGGACACTCTAAATATGTGATTGACAAACTTAAGGAAGCTAAACAACGTTTCCCTAATGTAGATATCGTTGTTGGTAACGTGGCTACAGGTGCTGCGGCAAAGGCTTTGGTAGAAGCTGGTGCTGATGCTGTTAAGGTAGGTATCGGTCCTGGTTCAATCTGTACAACTCGTGTAGTAGCAGGTGTTGGTGTTCCTCAGCTTTCAGCTGTTTACGATGTAGCTAAGGCTTTGGAAGGTACTGGAGTTCCTTTGATTGCCGATGGTGGATTGCGTTATTCTGGAGATGTGGTTAAAGCATTGGCTGCAGGTGGATATAGTGTAATGATCGGTTCGCTTGTTGCAGGTACAGAAGAAGCTCCTGGTGATACAATTATTTTCAACGGACGTAAATTTAAATCATATCGTGGTATGGGTTCTTTGGAAGCAATGGAAAATGGTTCTAAAGACCGTTATTTCCAGGGATCGACTACAGATGTAAAGAAACTGGTTCCGGAAGGTATCGCAGCTCGTGTTCCTTACAAAGGTACTCTTTATGAGGTGATTTATCAGTTGACTGGTGGTTTGCGTGCTGGTATGGGATATTGTGGTGCACATAATATTATGGAACTTCATAATGCTAAGTTTACTCGCATAACAAACGCAGGTGTATTGGAAAGTCATCCACACGATGTAGCTATTACAAGTGAAGCTCCAAACTATAGCCGTCCTCAATAATAAGAATATAATATAATATTAGAGTTGGCATGGATTGTATATAATGCGCTTACGCTTATGTATAATCCATGCCTTTTTGTTATGATATGATAAGAATTCTCATGGTTTGCTCTCTGTTGTTTTTATGGGGGGGATGTCTGTTTGCTTATAATGATGAAGAGTTTGTTGATAAAGTCATTATGAAAATAGATGATGAAAAAGTCTATTTGTCAGAGTTTGACTTCTTGTATTCCAATATAGGCAAATATAATGATTGCTCAAAGGATGAGTATTTTCATTATTTTTCAAGATATAAGTTGAAAGCTTTTGATGCTAAGCGACTGGGGCTTGATAAAAAACTGGATAAAGCAGTAAAAGATGCTGTAAGAAAAGAAATAGAATCAACTTCCAGTATAAGTGAAAATAGTACTGATGCTTCATTGATTTATTTGTTGACATACAGAGTTCCTCAGAATGAGGATACAGATTGTGGATTGGAGTTCATGAATGAAGTGTATTTAAAGTTAAAATCAGGGATAAAAGTTGATGATATATGCTATGCAATTTCTGATGAAAGATTCTTATGTGAGGAAATCCATAATAAGGATTATATATTGGATGAGGTCGAAAGTGAATTATGTAAATGTAACAAAGCAGGATTTTCCAGGCCTTTTAAATCACCCGAAGGAATTCATATTCTTATAAATTCAAATTCAGATATATCCCGATGTAATTTTGAAAATTGTGTAGATGATATTTTGTTGGCTTTACAGTGGGATAAGTATTATAATGAAAATTTGAAGAAATATTCTGATGGCGATTTAAAGGATTTTTTTGAAGAAAACAAAAAGAAATACAGATGGGAATTCCCTCATTTCAAGGGTGCAGTAATCCACTGTAAGAATAAAAAAGCCGCAAAAAGAATAAGAAAAAAAATAAAAAGACAGCCTATTGAAAATTGGAAGGGGATTATTGAAAGAATGATGAATGATAATCCTGATTATGATGCGTTGGTTGATGTCGGGTTGTTTCAGATAGGTGAGAATGCATATATTGATAAGCTGGTTTTTAAATGCGGTGAATATAAAACACTTGAGGATTATCCTTATATATTTACTGTAGGAAAGTGCCTGGATTATATGCCGGAAAACTATAAGGATGTTTACGATGTTATTATTCAGGATTATTATATTGAGCATGAAGATGCATACTTTGATGATTTGGAACGCAATTTTAAGGTAGAAAAGTATATAGACGTTTTAAAAACCGTTAATTCTGATGGAAGTAATTGATTTATACAGTATCTTCGTTCACAGATTTGTATAATGATGAATAATAGATGCTTTTCTAGTTTAATATCTGTTTTAGTGTTACTGCCATACGGTTGTACTAAAACGGTAGACCATAAGGGAAAAACTCCTTTGGTCCAAGTTGGCAAGGACTTTCTTTATAAGGAAGAGGTCGTTACGGCAATACCACCCGGAGTTTCTGAACAGGATAGTTTGGAGATTGCTGATAGATATATAAGAAACTGGATAGACGATGTTCTATTGTATAAAAAAGCTGAAGGTAATATTCCTGATAATGACAGAATAGATGAATTAGTCAAGTCGTACAGGAAGACATTGATAACACATTCTTATATAGAGCAGATTGTAAGTCAAGAAGTTGAAAGTAATATTTCTGAAACTGAGATTGAAAACTATTATAATAAAAACAACGGGATATTTCTTGCCAGAGAACCATATGTCAAGGGATTGTATATAAAGGTCCCTAAAACGGCATCGGGCGTGTCTCAGGTAAGGCAATGGTATAAAGATCCTTCAGAACGTTCTGTTGACAGACTGGAGAAATACGGTTTGCGCAATGCTGTTGATTATGAATATTTTTATGACAGATGGCGACCGCTGAACGAAATAATGTTGAGGATGCCTATCAATGAGACTGAAAAAAACAGATATACCAAGGAAAAGAATATTGAAGTAAGCGATACTGCATTTTATTATTTTTTGCATGTAGAAGAAATTCTTGGTCAAGGTGAAGTATTACCGTTGGAGTATGCCGGTAAAGATATAAAAGAGATACTAATGAATACTAAGAGAGTTGAGTTTATAACAAGGATGAAAGAAGACTTGTATAAAGAAGCCTCTGAAAATAATGATATAAAATATTTTAATAGCTCAAATGAATAAATTAAATGTCAGAAAAGTAAGTTTATTCCTGCTTTTGATGATTGTAGGATTAACAGTTAAGGCCCAGGACAATGTGATTGACGAGGTCGTTTGGGTAGTTGGAGATGAAGCAATTCTAAAATCAGACGTTGAAAACGAGCGTCTTAATGCACAATATGAGGGAAGACGTTTCGATGGAGACCCATATTGCGTTATTCCTGAAGAACTTGCTGTACAGAAACTTTTCTTACATCAGGCGGAAATTGACAGTGTGGAAGTGTCTGAGCAGGAAGTTATTCAGAAGGTTGAGCAGCAGACTGCATGGCTTATAGATCAGATAGGCTCTAAAGAGAAAATGGAGGAATATTATAATAAGACATCTACACAAATACGTGAGATGTTGAGAGAAAACATAAGAAATGGTCTCATTGTTCAGCAGATGCAGCGTGAGTTAGTGGGAGATATCAAGCTTACTCCTGCTGAGGTGAGAAATTATTTCAAGAACCTTCCTGCAGATAGTATTCCGAGCATTCCTACTCAAGTGGAGGTTCAGATTATCACACGTGAACCTAAAATCAAGGAAGAGGAAATAGAAAGAGTGAAGAAGAAATTACGTGATTTCACAGAACAGATATATAAAGGCGAATCGTCATTTTCTGTATTGGCAATGTATTATTCGGAAGATCCGGGTTCTGCACGTCGCGGGGGTGAATATGGATTTACAGGTAGAGGTGAGTTGACTCCAGAGTTTGCCAATGTGATTTTCAATATGACAGATCCCAAAAAGATTTCGAAAGTGTTCGAAACTGAATATGGCTTTCATATAGCACAGCTTATTGAAAAACGTGGTGACCGTGTGAGCTATCGTCATATATTGATGAAGCCAAAAGTAGATGAAGCAGAGATTGAAGAGGCTTTGAACAAGCTTGATACCTTGGCTAATGATATAAGAAAAGGTAAGGTTACTTTTGATGAGGCTGCGACTTGGGTATCACAGGATAAGGATACAAAAAATAATCACGGATTGCTTGCAAATCCACAGACAGGTACTTCACGTTTCGAAATGCAGCACTTGGCAGGTCTCGTTTCTCAGGAAGTGGCAAAAGTTGTTGAGGGCATGCAGATAGGCGAAATATCAAAACCTTTCACAATGATTAACTCAAAAGGTAAAGAGGTTTGTGCTATCGTTAAATTGAAAAACAGAATTGATGCACATAAAGCTACTATCACTGAGGATTATCAGAGACTGAAAAGTATGGTGACTGCAAAACGTAGTGAAGAAATAATTCAGAAGTGGATTGTTGAAAAACAGAAGAATACATACGTCCGAATAAATCCAAGTTGGAGAAAATGCGATTTTAAATATCCGGGATGGATCAAAGAATGATAACTTACATTATTGCCTAAATAGACAGAATGTTTTACATAAAGAATAAAATAATGTTTTTTGGCGGGCAGAGAGTACTGGTGTTGTGTGCTCTCTGCCTGTTGGGCTTTTGCTTGACTGCTGCCAATTGGCAGGATGACAGAACACAGACACAGCCTAAACAGAAAAGTAAGGTGTATTTGTTGCGTGCCGATAAACTGAAGAAAGATGCACTGCATCCGGATGCACAAATAGTAGTAGGTAATGTGGTTTTCCGTCATGACAGTGTGTATATGTATTGCGATAGTGCGTATTATTATGACAAGATAAACTCTTTTGAGGCATTCAGTAATGTACGTATGGAGCAGGGAGATACTCTCTTCTTGTATGGCGACAGGTTATATTATGACGGACTGACGCAAATTGCGCAGATGAGAATGAACGTAAGAATGGAGAACAGAACCACTACTTTGCTTACGGATAGTTTGAATTATGACAGAATATTTAATCTTGGTTATTTCTTTGATGGAGGAACTATGATGGACGATCAGAACGTTCTTACTTCAGAATGGGGAGAATATAGTCCGGCAACCAAGATGTCTGTTTTCTATTACAATGTGAAATTGGAGAATCCACAGTTCACAATGTTGTCTGATACCCTGAAATACAGTACACTGACAAAGGTGGCGAATATAGTCGGTCCTTCGGATATTTATAGTGACAACAATTATATTTATTCAGAATCCGGTTATTATGATACTCAAACAGGTAAAGCTGACCTGTATCAGCGCTCTGTGCTGACAAGTGACAGTAAACAGTTGACTGGAGATTCGTTGTTTTACGATAGAAATACCGGTATAGGCGAGGCATTTTCAAACATAGTCATGACTGATACTCTCAATAAAAACATGATGTTGGGAGATTATGGCTATTATAACGAAATACAGAAAAGTGCATTTGTAACCAAGAATGCATTGGCCATAGATTATTCACAGGGTGATAGTCTTTTTCTTCATGCTGATACTCTGAGTATGAATACTTTTCATCTTGACACAGACTCTATGTACAGAGAGGTCAAGGCTTACCATAAAGCCAGGTTTTACAGAACAGATGTTCAAGGAGTGGCAGATTCACTTGTCTTTTCTTCGAAAGACTCATGCTTGATAATGTATAAGGATCCTGTTCTTTGGAATAACAACCAGCAGTTGCTAGGGGAACAGATTAATATATACATGAATGACAGTACGATAGACTGGGCCCATATAATCAATCAGGCTCTTTCTGTTGAGCAGATACCTGTAGATACTACATTGTTCAACCAAATTTCAGGAAAGGAAATCAAGGCATATTTTGAGGACGGTCTTATGGAAAAAGTCGAGGTTATAGGTTCTGTGAGACTCGTTTATTACCCAATGGACTCTGACAGTCTGCTTATAGGAATGAATGTTTCTGAAACCAGTCAGCTCGACATTTATTTGGAAAATCAGCAATTGGAGCGAATGGTGATGAGTCCTAAGTCGAATGGAACTCTTTATCCTATGACTCAAATACCTTTGGATAAGAGTCATCTTGATAATTTTGTATGGTTTGACTATATTCGTCCTTTAAATAAAAAGGATATATTTATGTGGAGAAGCAAAAAACTTGAGGATCAGCTCAAGAAGAGTGTAAGAGGACCAATAGAATTGCCTAATCAACATTTGTTTAACGATAAATAGATAATATTATGGGAATGTTTACAATGAAAAAACCTAGGCCGTATCACCATGAGTATATCTATGTGGACGAGCGTAAGGAAAAATTGCAGAAGATTGAGGAAACTGCAAAACGTGAACTAGGTATGTTGCCGCCTAAGGAATTTTCTCCGAAAGATATCAGAGGAAAGTTTGTAGAAGGAACCACATATCTTAAACGTCGTAAGGAAAGTGGTAGAAAACCACTTAGCTATGCAACTTTGTTTGTAGCAATATTATTATTGCTTTATATCTTACATTATCTCGTGACAGGTAGCTTTACTTTTTGATTTAATAAAGGAGAGACATAATTTATGAGCGATATAATCCGTTTGTTGCCCGATTCTGTTGCCAATCAGATTGCCGCGGGTGAGGTAATACAGAGACCTGCTTCGGTAATAAAGGAATTGGTGGAAAATGCCATAGATGCTGGAGCTGGACATATTGATGTGTCTGTGACAGATGCCGGAAAAACCTGTATACAAGTGATAGACAATGGTAAAGGTATGTCGGAAACAGATGCACGTCTGGCTTTCGAACGTCATGCGACTTCAAAGATACGTGAAGCTTCGGATTTGTTCGCTCTACGGACAATGGGATTCCGTGGAGAGGCTTTGGCGTCCATAGCAGCTGTAGCTGAAGTTGAATTAAGGACAAAACAGCACGGTGAAGAATTGGGAACATCAATCTTTATAGCCGGTTCCAAAGTAGAAAAGCAGGAGCCTGTGGCATGTCCGGAAGGCAGTAATTTTATTGTACGTAACTTGTTTTTCAATGTTCCTGCACGAAGAAAATTTTTGAAATCTAACCAGACAGAACTTAGCAATATAATCTCCGAATTTGAAAGGATTGCTCTTGTAAATCCTGAAGTGTCATTTACATTCCATCATAACGGAACTGAAATTCTTAATCTACCGGCTATACAGTTGAGGCAGCGTATAATGGGAGTGTTCGGTAAAAAACTGAATCAGGATCTCCTTTCTCTGGATATCGACACTACGATGGTGAAAATACATGGTTTCATCGGTAAACCGGAGACAGCCAGAAAGAAAGGAGCGCGTCAGTTCTTTTTTGTAAATGGCAGATATATGCGCCATCCATATTTTCATAAGGCTGTAGCCGATGCATACGAACATCTTATCCCTACTGGCGAACAGGTGTCATATTTTATATATTTTGATGTTGACCCTGCAAATATCGACGTAAATATCCACCCTACAAAGACCGAAATAAAGTTCGAGAACGAACAGGCCATCTGGCAGATATTATCTGCAGCTGTGAAAGAGACGTTGGGTCGATTCAATGCAGTACCATCGATAGATTTCGATACTGAAGGAATGCCTGACATTCCGGCTATTGATATGGCAGGTTCTTTTGGAGGAGGTGCTCCCGTCACGTCATACGACCCTACATATAATCCGTTCAACCAGTCTTCTTCTATTGTTCCTCCTTCTTCATATTCATCAGCAGGAAAGAAAAAAACGGAATGGGAGCCATTCTATCAAGGCCTGGAAAGACACGAACGTCAGACGGACGATACTATCCCGGCATTTCCGGACGATATGGTTTTCTCCGGAAAATATCATGAAACAGAAGATACTGCCGAGCCGACTATATATGATGAACATCCTGATGCTGTCATTACAGAGAAAGCAGCACAGCATTATCAGTACAAAGGGACTTACATTCTCACGTCCGTTAAGTCCGGGCTTATGATCATCGACCAACATAGAGCACACGTAAGGATATTATATGACAAGTATATGGATCAGATACAGAAACACGTTGGCTTGTCGCAGCGTATGCTTTTTCCTGATATGATTCATTTTTCGCCTTCCGAAGTACCAGTATTGGAAGAAATTATGGACGATTTGACATCGTTAGGATTTGAGCTCAGTTCGCTAGGCGGAGGAACATATTCCATTAATGGCGTACCGGCCGATATTGAAGGACTCAATCCTGAACAGCTTATAACCAATATTGTTCATTCGGCAATAGAGAAAGGTTGTAAAGTGAAAGAAGAAGTGCAAAGCATGATAGCGCTTTCGATGGCACGTGCATCTGCTATTGTTGCAGGTCAGGTGCTTTCCAACGATGAAATGAATGCTTTGGTTGACGGACTTTTCTCTGCACCGTCACCTAATTATACACCGGACGGAAAGACTGTTCTTGCACTTATGAACGATGATGATATAGAGAAACTGTTCCGTTGAATCCGTATATTTTCCGCTTCAAACTACAGTTTGAAGAGCTGCTAACTACAGTGTGCAGCATTACATACTATAGTTTGATGCACTGCACACTATAGTTTGCACCTGGAAATATCAGAGAGTTTTCAATGTTTTTTTTATACTTTTATAATGTAAATATGAGATTTATTCTATTGTTTTCCATGCTATTAAGCCTTTCGGCTAATGCACAAAATATAAATTCAGTGTTCGTATCAATGCCTGATTCGCTATCTCCGTTGTTGACCAAAGTCAATCGTCAGGATTTTGCCGATTTTCTTGCATCGGGAATGAAGGCTGTTGTAAAGAACAGGTTTGGAGGTGAATCGGAAATGTTGAAACTTACGGACGATTATCTGAAAATTAAAACCACAGAATCATCGTCAGAAGAAATGAAACTGTTGCCGTTGAATGACTCGGTAAATGTGGTTTGTGTGATAAAAACTTATAGCGGACCGGCAGAAGATAGTCAGGTGTCTTTTTATTCTACAGAATGGAAGAAATTGTCATTGAATGATTTCATATCACTACCTCAGCATGAAGATTTTTACAAAGCTTCAAATGACAGTATAAACATTGTTACAAAAGAAGAATTTACAGATGAAATGTTTATAATGAAGGCCGAACTTTCGGATAAGGATAATAGTATAGTATTTAAGTGTAATACTGTTGAAACCATGGGTAAGGAAAATGTTGATATTATTAAACAGCATACAGTGGATTCCTTGAAATATAACTGGAATGGTGGAGTATACGTAAAGGAATAATAACATCTGTGGTATAGGAAAATATGTTGCTCAACATGTAATGTTAGTAATTACGTATATAGTGTATGAAAATACGTAAAAAATACTTAATCTGATTTGCCAGCCTCCTCAAAAAAACTTATCTTTACGATGTTTTTTTGAAAACCTTTATAGTTTTGAGTTGTTACGTATAAGGTATAATATGTATATTACATGTTTATCTCATACGAGAATATAAAAATATTAACGATAAAATGCTTATTAAAATTCTAAGAACATTATCAGTTGCAGCTTTTGCTTTGGTGTCTGTCAATACTTCGGCACAGGACTTGTTGGCCAAGCAGGCACCCATAGATAGGAAGCTAAAGTCTGTCGACTCATTGGCTTTGGTACGTCAGATTGAAACAGAACAAGCCTTTTATCCGGCTTATTCACTATATCCGGAGTGGAGTAATGAAAGGGTTCATGCCTACGGAAAAGATGTGAGAATACCAGATACATTCAGAATAGACCTAACGGGATTTTGTATGCCTACTCCGCATACTAAGATTACTTCTAAGTGTGGTCCGAGATGGAGACGTATGCACAACGGACTCGATATAAAGGTGTATATCGGCGATACTATACGTGCTGCATTCAGTGGAAGAGTGAGAATTGTGAGATACGAACGTTCGGGTTATGGCAAGTATGTAGTAATTCGTCACGATAACGGTCTGGAAACTATTTACGGACACCTTTCAAAACAGTTGGTAAAGGAAGACCAGTTTGTAAAAGCAGGAGAGGTAATCGGTTTGGGTGGTAATACCGGTCGTTCTACAGGTTCGCACTTACATTTCGAAACAAGATTACTAGGTCAGGTAATCAATCCTGAATTCCTTTTCGATTTCCCAAAGCAGGATATTGTGGCAGACAGCTATTTGTTCATAAAGGGAGCAAATATGTATAATTATCAGCGTACAAGGGCATTGGCTGCACTGAAGAAAGGTGACATGAAGAAGGTTACAGCGGCTGCAAACTCTATACGTTATCATAAAATTAAAAGTGGCGACACTTTGGGCTCAATATCAAGAAAATATCACGTATCTATTGACAAGCTGTGTAGCTTGAATGGTATAAAACGTAATACGGTTCTCAGAATCGGACAGGTGTTGCGTTGTTCATAATTCTGTATAATACTTTAATATAGAATCTTATTTGACGTTTATATGATTAAAAAAGGTGGAAAGCAAAAGCATTTCCACCTTTTTTATTATGTGTTTATACGAAAAATAAGTAACTTTGCCACATATTCAATTATGTTTATGAAAGATACTAAACAACAGTTTGAACACGTTATAGAGATATGTCGTAGCCTTTACGAAAAGAAATTGCATGATTACGGCGCAGCGTGGCGCATCATGCGTCCGTCATCTGTAACTGACCAGATATTCATAAAGGCGAACCGCATACGCAGCATAGAAGTAAAAGGGGTTGCCCTTATCGACGAAGGTATCCGTTCGGAATTCATCGCAATTGTTAATTATGGTATTATAGGTCTTATCCAGTTGGAACTGGGCTTTGCTGAGACCAACGATATGAGTATAGATCGTGCACTTGAAATGTACGACAAATATGCCAAGAAGGCATTGGAGCTCATGTTGGCAAAGAATCATGATTATGATGAAGCATGGCGAAGTATGCGTATATCATCATACACAGACCTTATTCTGATGAAGATATATAGAACCAAGCAGATAGAGTCGCTTGGTGGTGAGACTTTGGTTTCAGAGGGTGTAGATGCCAACTATATGGATATGATTAATTATTCTGTGTTCGGACTAATAAAACTTGAATTTGGAGAATAAGTATATACATAGGGTTGTTTATGTAGGAGTCAACGTATGTCGTTTCCTGTTGGCTGTGGTATTCCTGTTTTCTGGATTTGTTAAGGCTAACGATCCGATGGGTACTGTATACAAAGTGCAGGACTATTTTGAGGTGTGGGGACTAGCTGGGTGGAATTCCGGCTTTGTACCATATCTGATTGCCTGGATAATGGCTGTTGTGGAATTCACTTTGGGCTCCTATATGCTTTTCGGAATCAGGCGCAGGTTGGCCTCAATATCATGTTTGCTTTTCATGGTCGTAATGACTCCGCTTACTCTATGGCTCGCCGTGGCAAATCCTATTTCGGATTGTGGTTGTTTTGGTGATGCAATTCATCTGTCAAACTGGGATACTTTCTGGAAGAATATCGTTCTCCTTCTGGCATCCATAGTTGTAGTTTTCCGAAGCAGAAGTATCTTTAAATTAGTGACGGACAAGATGGACTGGCTTGTGGCAATGTATAGTACTGTGTTCATTTTTCTGTTCACTTATTTCACATTGAGCCATCTGCCGGTTTTCGATTTCCGACCGTATCATCTTGGTGCAGACATCAAAGCAGGCATGGAAATTCCTGACGGTGTGAAACTTCCGGTATACGAAACTATTTTCACATATCAGAAAGATGGAATACAAAAGGAATTTACGATAGATAATTTTCCAACAGATTCTACCTGGAAATTTGTTGAGTCGAAAACGATACTTAAGGAAGCGGGTTATGAGCCACCCATTAAGGATTTCGTTGTGATATCTAACGACGATGGTTTCGACATTACTGACGAAATTCTGAACAGTGACTATGTGTTCCTTTTGGTTTCTCCATGGCTGGAAAATGCTGATGACAGCTCCATGGACTTGATAAACGAAGTATATGATTATTCATTGGATTATGGATATAGATTCTATTGTGTAACGGCATCATCGGATGAGGCTATCTCAAGATGGCAGGATTATACCGGAGCCGAATATCCGTTTGCGACAATGGACGAGATAACACTTAAAACCATAATTCGCTCTAACCCGGGACTTGTACTTCTTAAAAACGGTCGCGTTATAAAAAAATGGAGCAATTTTTCTTTTCCTGATGAATACCAGCTGTCAGGTCCGTTGGACGAGTTGCCGATAGGACAACTGGAAGATGATACTATGTTGTCAAAGGTGACAGAAATGCTGGCATGGTTCTTTGGACCGCTTATTCTGTTCATAATGATTGATTTGTTATGGTTGAGCATACATCGGAAAAAGAAGTTTGTGCCGGCTTCCGAACAAGGCAGTAGTGACAAAAAGAATTGATTATAACCTTTTATATTTAACTAATTAATTATTTCAAACAAGATGAGAAAAAACATTGTAGCAGGTAACTGGAAAATGAACAAGAACCTGCAAGAAGGTATTGCTTTGGCAAAAGAATTGAATGAAGCTTTGACAGCAGACAAACCAAACTGCGACGTAGTAATCTGTACTCCGTTCATCCACTTGGCTTCTGTAACTCCTATCGTTGACAGCGCAATCATCGGCGTAGGTGCAGAAAACTGTGCAGACAAAGTTTCTGGTGCATATACAGGTGAAGTTTCTGCTGAAATGGTAGCTTCTACAGGTGCTCAGTACGTAATCCTTGGTCACTCTGAACGTCGTGCTTACTATCACGAAACAGTAGAAATCCTTGAAGAAAAGGTTAAACTTGCTTTGGCTAACAACTTGAAACCAATCTTCTGTATCGGTGAAGTTCTTGAAGAACGCGAAGCTAACAAGCAGAATGAAGTAGTAGAAGCTCAGTTGGCATCAGTATTCTCATTGTCAGCTGAAGATTTCGGTAAAGTAATCTTGGCTTACGAACCAGTTTGGGCCATCGGTACAGGTAAGACTGCTACTCCAGAACAGGCTCAGGAAATCCACGCTCACATCCGTTCTTTGGTTGCTGCTAAATACGGTAACGAAGTAGCTGAAAACACTTCTATCCTTTACGGTGGTAGCTGCAAACCTTCAAACGCTAAGGAATTGTTTGCTAATCCTGATGTTGACGGTGGTCTTATCGGTGGAGCTGCATTGAAAGTTGCTGACTTCAAGGGTATCATCGACGCATTCAAATAATTTATTTGCAGACTCGAAAACGTCTGTAGTGTAATATTATTCGACAGTATTCCGGGCATTGCTGTCCGGAATACTGTCTTTAAAAATTTAATCCAACCGGTATGATGAAATATCTTTTATCTTTTATCTTTACTATATCTTCGGGCGCAGCTTTGGCGCAGAGCAATATAGTGGAAAGTCTGCAAACCAATGTACCAGGACAGGGTAAAGTGACAGTGCATCAGGATGCACAAATAACCGAAATGATAGGCAAACGTTTTGTCAGAACTGGTGCTTCGGAAGCACAGAGAGTGATAAAGACGCGCGGTTATCGTGTGCAGGTCTATGCAGGTAATAACTCCAGACAGGCCAGGGATGAGGCGAACTCAGTAGCGGAAAAGGTAAAGGAAAAATTTCCTGATATGCCGGTATATACATTCTTTCAGCCTCCACGCTGGCTATGCAGGGTAGGCGATTATAAAAGCATTGAGGAAGCTCATGTTGCAATGAGACAACTGAAAGCTGCCGGTAATTTTAAGGAAGTTGCAATAGTGCGTGAACAGATAAACATTCATATAGAGTAATATAATGATGATGACAACTGATATGATAAACTGGCCTGAGGAAAAGGTACAGAAACTGATGGGACACTATAAGGAAATCCTGTCTTTGCTTGGTGAAGACCCTGAACGTGAAGGACTGTTGAAGACTCCCGAACGTGTGGCAAAGGCTATGCTTACTCTCACCAGAGGATACGACATGGACCCTAAGGCTGTGCTTAACTCTGCTAAATTCCAGGAGGAATACAGTCAGATGGTCATTGTGAAGGATATAGATTTCTTCTCTTTATGCGAACATCACATGCTCCCGTTCTACGGTAAGGCCCATGTGGCTTATATTCCTAACGGATATATTACGGGATTGAGCAAGATTGCGCGTGTGGTGGATATATTTTCACACCGATTGCAAGTACAGGAAAGAATGACTCTGCAGATAAAGGAGTGCATTCAGGAAACATTGAATCCGCTTGGAGTGATGGTTGTAGTTGAGGCTAAGCACATGTGTATGCAGATGCGTGGTGTAGAGAAACAGAACTCAATAACCACAACATCCGACTTCACTGGGGCTTTCAATCAGGCAAAGACTCGTGAGGAGTTCATGAACCTTATCCGAAACAACCGTTAATACAGGCTTGTAGTACGGTCGCCTGCATCTTTCAGAATCATATTCTGTGTTTCGGTCAAGTCTTTGAAATGTGCCATTATCTCTGCACTTTTTTCCGGATTTGAAGCCACGGCAGGGTCGTTCAGAGCTTGAAGCGTATGTTTCATCTCTTCTTTTAGAATAGATATCTTAAAATCCAGCAGCAGACGGGGAACAAGTTCATAAAGGCGTTCTTCGTCTG
Organism: Bacteroides caecigallinarum; assembly: GCF_021530995.1. Taxonomy (GTDB): domain Bacteria; phylum Bacteroidota; class Bacteroidia; order Bacteroidales; family Bacteroidaceae; genus Phocaeicola; species Phocaeicola faecigallinarum. The sequence continues at coordinate 3,643 of NZ_JADYTF010000023.1, read as the reverse complement.
TTATTATTTTCTGTCCTTTAGAATGATAATTACTGAGCTGGTATCTGTCGCTAGACATGTCGGCTGCGGTCTTGCTTATTTCCGGGTCAGGATTTGACAGGAAATATCTCTCTGCCACAAAGTTCTCATTGTGAACATTCTCTTCAGCTTCCTTCAGTATCTTTCTGTGTACAGGATTGTGGAACTGTATGTCGTCAACTCTCAGATTATATGCAATGTATTCAGTTACGGTGAGAGGTTGTTCGTTGCCTTCTTCGTCTTCTACACAGCACACTATTTTCTCGCCATATCTGATAATCATTTTCACCAGACTTTCTTCCTGCTTGTAGAAAACTTTGTTCTCATTTCCCTGTGCCGGGATATATGATGAGTATGTATCAACCGGTGATACCACTTCCGGCGTTAATTCAGGAGGAGGTATATTGCCTTCCGGAGGAAGGACAGGAGTGTCGGTTGGCGCGATAGCAAGATTGTTCGTTGGTAGAACTGTATTTGCTACATCGTTACTGTCTGAGTTGTTGTTTGCAGTCTGCTGCTCTACTTGCTGTGCTGTAGCGATAGCCTGTTGTCTTCTGCTGTACTCTTCTCTCTGTCTTTTTCTCTCTTCCTCCTTTTCCTTGTTTTCAACAGCCTGTTCAATAAGTTTCGCAGTAGCTTCAACCAGTATTTTCTCGTCCATCTTAAGCAGCTGGCTGCACTCTCTGATATATACAGAACGGACTATACTGTCAGGGATGACAGATATGCTTTTTACTATGCTTGAAATAAGTTCGGCTCTTTTGATAGGATCTTTACCTGCTTCGTCCATCAGCAGGTTGGTCTTGAAGCGTATGAAGTCTACCTCATTGTTGTTGATGTATGCCTGATACTCTGTTGCATTATGCTTTCTGGCAAAACTGTCAGGGTCCTCACCGTCAGGAAGCAGACATACCTTTATATTCATGCCTTCTTCAAGAATCATGTCGATACCGCGGATGCTGGCTTTTATACCCGCACCGTCGCCATCGTATAACACTGTGATGTTGCTTGTAAATCTGTGTATCAGTCTGATTTGGTCCGAAGTAAGCGCTGTACCTGATGATGCCACTACGTTCTCAATACCGCTTTGGTGCATTGAGATAACGTCAGTGTAACCTTCTACGAGGAAACATCTGTCCTGTCGGATTATAGATTGTTTGGCAAAGTATATTCCGTACAGTTCCTTGCTCTTATGATAAATTTCAGATTCGGGAGAGTTGACGTACTTCATCTGTACGTTCTTTGTTGCAGCGCTGAGTACACGGCCTCCGAATGCTACTACTTTTCCTGTGATGTTATGAACAGGGAAAATCACACGTCCCCAGAAACGGTCGCGTATGGTTCTTCCATCGTCCTTCATGTAGCACAATCCGGTTTTGAGCAGAAGTTCCTGCTTGTAGCCTTTCTGAACGGCTGTTTTTGCCAGTGCATCTTTTTGTTCCGTACAATATCCAAGTTGGAATTTCTTTATAATATCGTCGCGGAATCCTCTCTGACGGAAATAGGTCATACCTATGCTTTGTCCGTCAACGTTGTTGTATAAGATGTCCTGGAAATATTCTGCTGCAAACTGATTTACAAGGAAAAGGCTTTCTCTGAGTCCTTGTGATTGCTTTTCTTCCTTTGTAAGCTCTCTTTCCTTGATTTCTATATTGTACTTCTTTGCAAGCCATTTCAGAGCCTCGTAGTATGACAGCTGTTCGTGCTCCATAATGAAATGTACGGCGTTTCCACCTTTTCCACAGCTGAAGCACTTGCAAACTCCTTTGCTTGGAGAAACGCTGAATGATGGAGTCTTTTCGTTATGGAATGGACACAAACCAACGTAGTTGACTCCACGCTTGCGCAGAGTAACGAAATCGGAAACAACATCAACTATTTGTGCTGCATCAAGAATTCTGTCTATGGTGGCCTGATCTATCATACAAGATGCAAAAGTACATAAAAAATTATGATTTATGGGCATAAAAATAGGGGAAACCACATATGCGGTTTCCCCTGATATAATTTAAAACCTGAATATCAATTATTTAATATTTGGGTTCAATGCGTTCCATTCTGATACTGGAGGAAGAACGCCCATTGCGATAACTTCGTCACGAAGATCGCACAAGTGTTCGTAGCTCTTATCCAAAGCAGCCTGTTCTTCAGCTGTACCGTTCAATTCTGCACAGTGACAACCTTCAGTGTCGATAGAAGTTTCCCAAGCCATCATGATGTGATCATACTTATCGTTTGATACGTATGTACCAGCTGGCCAACGGAATGCTTTACCACCCATAGCAGCACCAATCATTTCGATAGAAACGTATGATGGGCTCTGGAATGAAGAACGTCCGCGGAGGTTGATGATGTTAGCACCACCCTTAGTTACTTTCTGCTGGATTTCTGCCCACTGTTCAGTGCTAAGAGCTTCAGTACCGATGATGTCAGTCAAAGCCTTACCGTTAACTTTAGCTGTAGAAGCGAATACAGCCATCTGTTCGCCGTGGCCACCGTATGTACGGCAGTTTTCAACAGCGTCCATAGAAACACCGAAGTGTTTAGCCAATTCGCTGCGAAGACGAGTTGAGTCAAGAGCTGCAAGAGTTGTAACCTGACCTGGTTTCAAACCAGAATATAACAATGTGATAAGACCAGTGATATCAGCTGGGTTGAAGATAACAACGATATGTTTTACATCAGGGCAGTAAGCCTTAACGTTCTTACCGAATTCTTCAGCGATAGCTGCGTTACCTTTAAGAAGGTCTTCACGAGTCATACCTGCTTTACGAGCAGCACCACCTGAGTTTACAATATATTTAGCACCTGTCAAAGCTTCTTTGATATCAGAAGTGAAAGTGATGTTTACACCTTCAAAGCCGCAGTGGAACAATTCTTCTGCTACACCTTCCAAACCTGGAGCGTATGGGTCATACAAGCAGATGTTATTAGTCAAGCCCATCATGATTGCAGTCTGAGCCATGTTAGAACCGATCATACCGGCAGCACCTACGATAGTAAGTTTTTCGTTTGTTACAAATTCCATAATTCTAATTATTTATGTTATGTTATAAAAGTGTTTTTATTGTCTGTCTTTCTTTCTTCCGCTACAAAGTTAAGAAATTATCGAAGAAATAATAGATTTACCGATGGCAAATAAATAGTATTTTCTGTGCTTTTATACTTAATTACGGAAAAAAATCATTATTTCATTTTAGATGTATTGAAATTGTAATGATGATGTTGCAATTATGGAGATAGTTTTATTTATAAAAAAAAGCGCCATTCATCATTTTGAATGCCGCCGGCTTCCTAAAAGAACCCCCCATTTTAGGGTTCTTTGTTTCTTTGGTTTTTCTAGTCTTAATTGTTATCCTTCTTAATCTTTTCTTTTTACCTTAGCACTAAACCTATTTACCTTTTATCCCTTAAACTGAAAACCTTTTACCTAATTTTACTAATACCTTTTTTTACCTTAAACCTAATACCTTAATTTTACCTTTAACTAATAACCTTAATCTAATACCTTTTACCTTTTTATTTTTATACCTTAAGTAAGTCTAATACCTTTTATTTTTGTGCTATTTATTAATTTACTCTCTGGTTTCACAACCACGATACAAAGGTATGGATATTTTTTTAT
>NZ_JADYTF010000238.1 GCF_021530995.1 Bacteroides caecigallinarum | reverse complement strand
ATAAAGTGCAGAAAATAAGAATTAATGTAGAACGATAAACCATAAAATCGAGGTAACATGAAAACAAAGAACTTATTCGGAATACTGATATTGTTCCTTAGTGTGCTTAACCTTACAAGTTGCAACAAAGACGAAGAGGGGTTTTCTAAAGAAGAAATACAACAGATGCTATTCGACATGAAAGGAACCTATCATGGCACTGTACAAGTAGACTATTATAAAGGTTCAAGTATAACAGAACTGCAAAATGCAATAACTGTTTCACGCGATTCACTCAAATTCAATATGTCATTATTACCATATGTAGAACTGATTTCAGATGAAGGCCTGACGGAGCGCCTGCGTGAAATTGGAGAGGTGGAAGTTGTTGCTGGTTATGATTTTCATCAGAGTGACGGTTGGAATATAAATTTTGGATTGCGACCTAAGGATGTCGACGTATTAGGCGGTTATGGAGCACCTCCTTCTATTCGGATTGTTTTTGCTCAGACTTTTGGTGGGGACGCTGAAGTAGGACATAATTTCATAATGTTTAATATCTCTCCTCTGAAATTATGGGTTGATGGAAAGAAATATGAAGATTTTCCACGTTTAGTTTACCACTTTAGAGGTATTTATGAATAATAATTAATAGTAAAAAGTCGCACGAATTTAGAACTATAAATTTCAAAATAAACATGAGTAATTTTACGAAAATATTTATATTATTGGTTGTTTCTATAAATAGTTCTGTATTTTTTGCTGGAACGGAAAGCAATAATAAGATCAACAATGCTGATACATTAACTGTAAATGCATTAAATGATTCTTTAACCAATGATAATACAACTTTATATAAATCAATTATACTCAACAGGGATAGTTTTCGTTATTATTTAAATAAACCATATAATAAGGAGAGCTTTAAATTCAAATATGATTCATTCAAGGAAAAGATGAAAGATCCTTGGATAGGCGACATTTTGAAAGAAATTTTCTTTAGATGATTATGAAGCCCTTTTTTATATCATTAAGTGTGTTATTTGCAGTTATTACTACTGCAAGTTCTCAGTCTAAACTTGTTTTCAGGGATAAATTTATGTATTCTGATACACAAATATTCCATGCTAAAAAAGAGTTTACAATATCTTCCTTAATTGATACAGGATGTTCTTTGTGCATTCTTGATTCAATTTTTGCCATTGATTCTTGTGGAATAAAAGAAAAC
>NZ_JADYTF010000237.1 GCF_021530995.1 Bacteroides caecigallinarum | reverse complement strand
AATAGGTTACGAATTAGTTAGTTATCTGCTGTTTTATTCTTCTGCGCATTGCGTAACCTTCAAAGAACTCTTCGTATGCAAAAGTAGCACTTTAATGGCATATATTGAAATAAAAATCCAGCTTTTTAAGCTCCACAGACAAGTTTTTCCGTAAAAGCGAATTTATTCGTAGGAACATCATCATCAATAAGTTGACGACCATGTTCCTACTATTGCATAAGCATAGAAAAGGGCTTTGCGTCACGCCTGAACCATGTTCAGACTGATGATGCAAGGCCCCTTTCTTTTTTTGCTTATGCCACAAGCGGTGCTTTTACGGCTGTCACCTGTTGATTTTCTTTTTTTGTCGGTTCCTCTAATCGAAAACGGAAGTCATGGGTAACCACACCTTCCATAAATGAAAAGTGCCATTACCCATGACGGCAAACCGGAAAGAAAATTGCAACCGCATAACTAAACAGGTTTAGCCACACGGTTGCAACATACTTTCTTGGAATGTTTGCCGGTTTCACGTTTTCGCCGTATCCCTTTTTTGACATTTCCTTTCTTTCTTTTCCCGGAACATTTCATATCCAATATGCCTCCACATCCGTTTACCTCCATTTTGATGGTCTTTCAGGCAGTCGCATCAGGTGGATCGTTCCCGTTCTGGGTGCAAAGGTAAATCCGGGATTGGGATGCTCAATGGTTTTTAGAAAAAATCTCCAGCCCTGCGGGTAGTATTTTTTCTTTGAAAACCCTTGCTCTACCCACTCCCTACCTTTTTTGAAGCACCCGAAACGAAAACGACCGAAGCGACAGAAAGACGCATTAAAAAAAATGTCGGATAAACGGGAGGCATATAAGGTTGGAAACTCAACTCCCTCAGCTCTCGAATCCGCATTAAAAATAAAAACAAATGGATATGGAAGCAGCAGTAGCAACAAAATTCGTGAAGTGGGAAGTTCCGACATTGGAAAGCCTACATGAGTGCAAGGTTTACAGACTTCGTATGAAAGTGAATAATGGCGAGGTGCTGAACAGAGAGGAAAAGAATTGGATAACCGAAAAGGTAAACGGCAATACCTATTTCAAAAGTGCGATACCATTGCAAGGATGGCGGTTTGACTTCTCCGACATACTGAGGACATTCCTTGTAAGCCAGTACGGACAATGGAGAGAATACAAGGCTATGGACAAGACGGCACTCCGCAAGATATTGTACGGAAGAATTGACAGAAT
>NZ_JADYTF010000236.1 GCF_021530995.1 Bacteroides caecigallinarum | reverse complement strand
CAGGGCTGACGCATTACTTAATAAACTGATAATCAACCTAAGTTTGATAAACTCAATGATAAAATCTATTTATAAATACTTTTTTCTTTACTTTTGTCCAATATTTTCAAGTTAAAAACATCCAATGGAAATCATCTCAATACTCCGTACAGTAAAGGATCCTCGTCGTGAACATTTAAGAGAACACAGTTTCGAGTGTATATTTTATATCGCAATGGCTGCAGTCATAGGTGGTGCAGAAAGCTGGTATGAAGTTGCCGATTTTGGTAAGATGCATGAATCTTTCTTCCGTTCACGCATAAAGGACTTTAAATGTGTTCCTTCTCATGACACTTTCAACCGTGTCTTTTCCCTTCTTTCTCCCGATGAACTCGAGAAGGGTTTCCGTACCTGGATACGTGAGATTTGCGGTAAATACCGTGGTCTTGTGTCCATAGACGGTAAAGAGATATGCGGTGCCCGTGAAGAGAAAAGTGACGGCAGTTTTGAATCTCTCCGTATTGTAAGTGCCTGGGCTTCAAGTAATGGTGTTTGCCTTGGTCAGGAGAAGGTAAGTGAAAAGAGTAACGAAATAAAGGCAATTCCATTGTTGATAAAGGCACTTGACCTTGAAGACTGTATAATTACCATTGATGCCATTGCCTGCCAGCATGAAATAGTCGATACAATCATAGATGCAAAAGCAGAATATCTTATAAGTTTAAAGAAGAACCAGAAGAAACTTTATGAAACGGTAGAATGCTGGTTCTCCGACATTGACATCTATGGGAACAATATTAACGGAAAAGGCCATATACCGCAGACAAGATACAGGTACAGCATAACGGAAGAATGTTCACATGGGCGCTTCGAGAGGCGTGTGTGTCAGGTATATAACAATGGCCTGTTATCCAAAGTCCTGGAATGGAAGGGAGTAAACTCCGTAGTTTGCCTGACCAATACTAAGAAATATATCAAGTCAGGAAAGACTACTGTAGAGAAACACTATTACATTACATCACTTCCATTGGATTCAGACCGTATAATTTCAACAATCAGAAGTCATTGGAGTATAGAGAATAATCTTCACTGGCAACTTGATGTATCATTCAATGAAGACAACCAGAAGAAAAAGAAAAATGCAGCGCAGAACTTTTCTGTACTCAATAAGATAGCCATGACGCAACTAAAAAATAACAAGAGGAAATCAAGCCTTAAGGGTAAAAGAAAAATGGCGGGATGGAGCGATGAGTTTCTTGCTGAACTTTTAGATGCACCATGGCAAAATGAAGATATTAAGTAATGCGTCAGCCCTG
>NZ_JADYTF010000235.1 GCF_021530995.1 Bacteroides caecigallinarum | reverse complement strand
AAGACCTGCTGATTACAATACTAAGGACTCGCTTTTCTATTGTACAAACAGGGCACTGGCATCTGTAGGTACGAACTTATTTGTGAATTACTCATATGTATAAAATTAATTTTGAATAGTTACTTATGATTTTATATAATTCTATATTTATAACTCATTAAAATTCTCTTCGTTCTCTTCAATATAAGTCATTATGATAGCCGCTGCGAGTGACCTTAACGGAATGTTCCGTTTTGCATTGACACGGATCAGTTCCAACCTTTTCTTGACCTCCTTGGGCAGCCAGACGGCATCCCCCTGTTCGCTCACGCCGGTATATTTGGCGAGGTTTTCTTCAAAGGCTTTCCTGCCTTTCCTGCGTCGCTTTCCCTCTTTCTGAATGTCCTGGACTTCACTTGCGCCCGTGTCAGGTTCCTTGGCCTTGTCCGGTGCAGTAATTCCCCGCACAATCTCGTCCAGTCCCATATTTGCGAGCGGATTGTTTACTTCAGGTCGGATGTTCTTTGCCATAGCCTTTATTTTTTAAGATCAAGTTCCTCGATGATTTTATTGAAAGCCGGTTCAAGCAGTTCCGTCTGGCTTTTCTCCAACGGGTATAGTGTGGAATACCGTTTAACGACCACGCTCTGCTTCACCATCGGCGTAACGGTTCCGACCAGCCCGAGGAATCCGATTGTCTGTTCCCGTTGCCGTAACTCTTCAGACTTTCTTTCCGCCGCATTGATCCGGTTGGGAACGAAAATCAGGCTGGCGGACGAAATTGACTTCAATGCCTTGACGAATATGCCTGTGGCATCCACAGTGTCCGCATCGAACGATATGGGTATTATTGCCGTGTCCGCCGATTGGTAGATGTATGCCAGGTTGCGGTCATTCAGGTTTCCGGGACAGTCTATGAGGACGACGCCCGGTACTTCTTTCAGTTTCTCCATAACCTGCACAAGCCGCTTACGATCGGATGTGTCCAACATATCCACGTTCCAGGGGACCTGTGCGTCCGGAGCTGCGTCCTTTTCACGTTGCTGATGACGGAACAGCGATGCCTGCAGGTCTGCATCTATCACAAATGTGGGAAAGCCGTGTTCTATAAGATAGTCTGCAAACAAGGCGCAGAGGGTCGTCTTGCCAACGCCTCCTTTGATGTTGCTGAATATGACGATTTTGTTCTTCATTCTCGTGTTTTTATGTAAGACAATTCCATTTACAAAGATACGAAATAGACCACATACTGCCAAGAAAAACGATATATAATTATACACTTATGATTTTATTTAATTATATATCTACATAGAACACTGTATAATGTATCTATCTGTATTTA
>NZ_JADYTF010000234.1 GCF_021530995.1 Bacteroides caecigallinarum | reverse complement strand
ATAATATATATATTACTAAATACAAACTTTTATACATATTTCACCAAGTTTTATTTACAAAGAAATAAAAAACAATCAATATAACAAAAAAATTGATGATATTTGCACTGTTTTAAAATACAGAACAATGAATTATCAGGAAACAATTGACTATTTATTCAATGTCACCCCTTTATTTCAAAATATAGGGAAAGATGCATATAAAGAAGGACTCGACAACACTATTATATTAGACAATCATTTCAATAATCCACATAAAAAATTCAGGACTATACATATAGCCGGAACTAACGGAAAAGGTTCCTGCTCACACACTATTGCCGCAATACTTCAATCGGCTGGATACAAAACAGGACTTTATACATCTCCACATCTAATAGATTTCAGTGAAAGAATAAAAGTTAACGGAGAACCTATTGAAAAAGAGTTTGTAATTGATTTCGTTAAACAGAATAAAGATTTCTTCGAACCCTTACACCCTTCATTTTTCGAACTTACTACTGCCATGGCTTTCTTATACTTTGCAGAAAAAAAAGTAGACGTGGCAGTAATCGAAGTAGGATTAGGAGGGCGTCTGGATTGCACAAACATTATTACCCCTGATTTAAGTATAATCACTAATATAAGCTTTGACCATACACAATTTTTAGGAAATACACTAAAGGAAATTGCAAAAGAGAAAGCAGGAATAATAAAGGGAAAGAGGCCTGTAATCATAGGGGAATACACTCCTGAAACAAAAACTGTTTTCGAAGATAAAGCCAAATCAACAAATTCTGACATTATATTTGCTGAAGATAACAAACTGATAAATGGATACAAACAAACAGAAAACGGGCTTTTACTTTATAAATCTGATAAAATAAAAGATTTATACGGAGAGCTAAACGGATTATATCAGGTTAAAAATACAAATACAATACTTAATGCTGTATATAAATTAATTGGACTTGGATACAATATTGACGAAACTAATATTAAAAATGGATTCCGGAATGTTTGTCATTTAACTGGGCTTATGGGAAGATGGCAGAAGCTTGAAGAAAATCCGACTATTATATGCGATACGGGACATAACATAGGGGGTATGAAATACATAGTAGAGCAACTTTCCAGAATGAAATATGATAAACTTCATATTATTATAGGAATGGTAAATGATAAAGATATAAGTGGGGTTATTTCATTACTACCTAAAAATGCTAAATATTATTTTACTCAGGCTTCTGTAAAAAGAGCACTACCGGCAGAACAAGTAAAAGAAATAGCCAATAATTATGGTTTAAAAGGAGAAGCTTATAGTAGTGTGGAAAAAGCATTAACT
>NZ_JADYTF010000233.1 GCF_021530995.1 Bacteroides caecigallinarum | reverse complement strand
CTTTTAATAGATCCTGATAGAAATCGTCGAATATCTTCAACATTTTCAGAGACAAGTCGAAATTTTTAATAGACAATCTATGCCGGCTTTACCAGTTCTAATCATACGGGGTTTACTGAATGCTTACTTTATAATGCTTATATTTAGATAGTTAAACAAGTTATAAGAGGTAGTTTTATGAACAATATCTACAACCGATACATTTGGCTGCTGCATACAGTCTATCAGGAAAGAAAGGTTACTTTTGAAAGGCTTTGTGAGATATGGAAGCACCATTTCCTATACAATGGGAAGCCGCTGAGTCTTCGTACATTCCATCATCACCGGAAAATGATTGAGGAGAATTTTGATATAGTCATTGCGTGTAACAGAAAGGACTATACATACTATATCCAGAACCTGGATGAAATACTCGGTGACAGTTGCCGCAACTGGCTGTTCAACAGCCGTATCATTGATGTGGCTCTGAAAAGCAGTCCGTGCCTGTTCCATCGTGTTGTAATGCCTGACATGTCAGGTGGTATTGAATACCTACCGGATATATCGGAATGTATCAGCGATGGGCATGAACTGTACATATTCTACACGAATGACAAGGGCAATGAAGTGGAAGGCCGTTTCCGACCGGAAGGTTTGAAGCTCTTCCACAACCGCTGGTATCTGCTCGGGTACAGAAACGGATCAGAGTTCTGTTCCGTTCCTCTTGATGCACTGACCAAAATTTACCTTAGCGGCAAGAGATTTGATACTGACTACAGGTTTTCCCTTGCCAGACGTCTTTCAGACTCTATTGGTGTTGTGGCTCCGACCGGACAGCAGCCGGAAGAGATTACTCTAAGGGCTTACGGTTCATTTGCAGATTATCTGAGAAAGCATCCTTTCCACCATTCTCAGGTGGAAAGGAATGATATGGGGACTTTTACGTCATTTGATTACACCCTTCTTGTGACTGACGAGCTGGTGGATGAAATCCTGGCTCTTGGTGATAAGGTGGAGATTGCTTATCCGGAAAAGTTGAGAATGAAGCTTTTTCAGAAAATTGGACGTATCAGAAATAGGTATATGGTAATATAGTTTCAACAAAAATATGATTGTAACCTTGTTACGGACAGTAAGTACAATCATTTTTAAAATCTTGAAGTAAATCTGCAACCTCCCTAAACATCTTACACGGCTTATTTATTAGACATTCTCCAATCTCAACATTGGCGTAAAGTCGTATTTTTGAATATAGCTTTTCCATATCAGTTAACCAGGCTACATTAAACGCTCTTATTAATAAAGATACTAATGCCGCATCATATGTATCAATATCTTCTTTTTCAAGACTAGGAAAAGTAGTATCAGCTTCCATTGCAATTTTAACAGCAACTATTC
>NZ_JADYTF010000232.1 GCF_021530995.1 Bacteroides caecigallinarum | reverse complement strand
ATTCATAATTATCCGTTTATTATTTTTCGTTTATTGTAACCTTAAATACTCCTGTAGCTTCGTTGCCATTTTTATCTGTTACAGTAATATGAAACTCATGTGATTTACCTGGGTCAGTTGCACCTGTCATATCCAAGAATGTAAAAAATGCGCCTATAGGGAAAGTATATTCTTTACACCCGTCTGTTGGAGCCTGTGAACCGACTGTAGCAACAATATTTCCGAAATCACTATTATCAATAAGATCAACTCCACCATTTTCTGACAAGAAACTTTGACCGTCCATTGTCAGTTCTACCAATATAGCCTGAAACGCATCATTTCCGGCTACAATAGTAACTATAATTTTATCCAATCCAGCCTCTGAAGCAATATATGCGTCAGCACTTGCAGGAGCATCACCGGCACCTTTAGAATATGTAACATCATCAGGTAAATTTAATGTAACTTTACCTCCTGGTGGAGTTGGTCCTATAGGAATATCAACTGTATCTTCATGATTCTCGAAAGTAATATTTGCATTAATAGTTATTCCTGTTACATTTCCAGTTGTTGACTCAGTAACACCCATATTAATTTCTATGGCATCACCACCTGTAAATGCATCACCTACATCTTCATAATTTTCTGAAGCATCGCTCTTAGTAAATACTCGTCTGTCTTTTACTGTACTTCCACTTGTGGTAGTAGCTGTAATATTTACAGTAATAGATTTAACATTTTCACCAAACAACCAATAAACAGGTGCCGGATTTTCATCCTCATTTGTAAAAGTTAATGCTGTTTCCGACCCGTCATCTACTGTTATAGTCCACGACTTGAATGAAGTCTTAAACTCATCACCATAATTAACCTGAATACGACTGTTAGCCATTTTACATACAACATTGGCTACGGTTTCAATATCCTTTGTAACAGTAATATCAGTATTTCCTGCATAATATGGAGCATCCATTTTCTTCTGAAGCTCACCTGGAGTATGAGAAGATACATTATAATTACCTACAGGTACCTGAATTGTTTCCGGTACTCCATCTACAGTATTATATTCTTTCTTTACATCTTCAATACCTTCACTTGTACCTTGAATAACTACAGGAAAATCATTTGTTGGAACATTAGATTCTGCCCTACTGTTTGACACTGGCTGTTTTACTGTTACATCAAGTTCCAAAGCACCCATTTCAAATGATTCTTCCAAATCTGATGTCAATTCTTTTTTCATCTCACATGATGAAAAGGCGCAAGCCATTAATACACCTAAAGAGAATATATTAAATAGTTTCATCTTATTATCTTATTAATTAATTATTAAATCCAATCCGAAGGTACAATTATATCAATAACTTCATCATCCGTTGATTCATTTATAGTAATGGTTATACCTAAATTA
>NZ_JADYTF010000231.1 GCF_021530995.1 Bacteroides caecigallinarum | reverse complement strand
TATTACTGTCCGCTAAAGACGTGAATTCCCTCCCAACTTGCTGAAATAGATAAGTTGGGAGTTATTTTCATATCAGACAAGCCCCTCTTATGAGCTTATTACCTCCTTAGGTGGTGGTTCTGCTGCCTCCATAAGCATCATTTTAAGGTCTTCATCAGGTTTGTTAAAGAATGTGTTTATATTGAGGTAATACATCAGGACTATCCTTACCATCGTAGCCAACCCTGAAAAGCTCCATCTCCTCTCAAGAGAGCTTTGCAGCAGCGATAACAACAGATTGGCTATGAGCGTCACCCATATCTGTATTTTGATGGCATTAGCACTCTCTCCATAAAAATATCTCAACGGGAAATTCTGCTTGATTTGCTTGAAAAGTGATTCGATCTGCCAACGACGACGATAAATGGCCACGATTGTTTCCGGGCGCATGTCAAAATCATTGGTAAGCAGTGAAACCAATTTGGGCTGTTTCCCCCTTTTAATGTCCACATAGGTTACGATTCTTGCGATGTGCCTTGTTTCTCCTTTACGGAATACTACAACTTGCTCTCTGTATTCCATCTTGCCCTCCGTGGTCATCTCCATAAAGTCGAACAAAATCTCATAGTTGAGGTTCTTCTTCATTTTTGTAACATAAACCACGTTACGCTCCGTCAATTCCTCGAATTTTTCATAGTTGATATAGGCTCTATCCATTGCAGCGATCTCCTTGTCGGAAAATTTGGAGGGGACAAGCATAAAAGAGTCGTTTGTAGCAGCAGATGTAAACTGTACATCACAGGGAACGCCCTCGTTGGCTTGTATGACGGCATGAACCTTTATACCACCTTTCTTCTTGCCAGTCTTTGGATGCCTTCCCACACCTTTGAATATGAGGTTGGAAAACAAGGATATTGTCGTTGAATCTATGATTCTCAGCCGTTTTACCCATTCCTCTGTCCCATTGCGCCGGCTGTCCGAGGTAAGTTTTGACTTATTTTCCTCGTAAAGGTCATGGTAAACATCCTCAAAGAACTTTTCAGAACGTCTGGAATTGGCATCGGACAAGGTGCTGCGCCTGGGAACTGTCTCAATACCTATGTGATGCAATTTACGTACCTCAGCGGTCATTGAGGTCTCTATCTCACGCAATGAATCGAAGCGCATTATCACGGCATAGAGCATCGTAAGCAGATGGGTAAAGCCATCAAAGCTCTTTACATACCTTTCACCACCATGATTACGGCTGAATTGAAGAATTTTGGACTTATCTAACAATTTTATTAGCTGCCCATATATCGGCTGTCCGAAGAAATGTGTACTTTTGCTCATGGTTAAACTTTTAGTGTGGTGACTCAAAGATAACCAAAATAGGGCTGACTTCCAAAATCGGAGGACGGCCCTATCATTATAATGATGTATGAACTTTTAGCGGACAGTAATA
>NZ_JADYTF010000230.1 GCF_021530995.1 Bacteroides caecigallinarum | reverse complement strand
ATAATATATAATTATGAGCAGTAATAAAACTATTATCCCCGGAATGGAAGAAGCTTACACAGAACGAACTTCTAATATTGATAGTTCTAAAAAAATGCAAGATGGCACATGTATTCCTCATCCATTTGGAACACAATCTCCTTCCGTAGCAACTAATCAAAAGCCAATCGTTGGCTTCCTGTATTCAATTTCAAAATCTATGGCTGGTGAATTTTGGCCATTACATATAGGGTCAAATACCATTGGACGTTCTGCGAATTGTGATGTTTCTTTAGGAGAAGCAACCGTTTCTGAAGAACATGCCGTATTAGTAGTAAGACAAATGAAGAATCCGGAAAAGATTATTGCTTCAATTTGTGATTCTCGTTCAACTTGCGGAACAATGATAAATGGAGAAAGTTTAGGCTTCGACCAAAGAGAATGTTTTAACGGTGACATCATTACTATAGGAGAGCACTACGATCTATTCTTTATCTTAATAGATGCAAAACAGATTGGATTGAATGTATGTAGAGGATTTATGCCTACCCAATCAAATGTAGGACAAGCTATAGGTCCTCAATCTACAGGGAATGCGTATAGTGCACCTACATTTAATCGATATACGCAAGGGTATGAACAAGATGATTCAAGTTACCAAGGCGGTACAAAAGGAATCGATGAAAATGAAAACAAGCCGTCAACCAAACCTGGAGGTACAATATTTATGTAATTCTCATGAATATAAAGAGACTACAGGGACAACTTGAAAAACAAAAAGGCGTATATTATGAATATGACGCTGATTCCACTCCCATAGGTGAAGGTGGCATGGGTGTTGTGTACCGCGGAGTTCGAATTGACGAAAGAACAGGTATGCATACTGAAGTTGCTATAAAAGCACTTCACGACGATTTACCTGAAGAAGTTTATGCTAGAGCAGAACGTGAAGCTTCAATTCAATTGAGGCATGACAACTTAGTTGAAATGCTAGGTTTAATTAGTATTTATGAGACTAATCAATGGGGAGAAAAGGAATATCATCATTATGTCATCAGTGAATTTCTTCATGGAATAGAATTGTCAGATTTACTACAAGGTAAGTTGGATAATAAATTCAATGAAGAGAATTCTTATGCTCGTTATCTTTATAATTGCTATTTAAAAGACCGTAAAAATACCTCTATAAAAATAATAAAGAATATCTTATCTGGAGTTCTAGCATTACATGATAAAGGCTACATTCATAGAGATATTGACCCAAGCAATATAATGGTAACAAATGACGGCCATATAAAACTAATTGACTTTGGTATTGCAAAAAATATAAAGGCCTTAAGTTCAAATGATAAATTAAGAACTGCTACTGGTAAATTTATAGGAAAGGCAGAATATGCTTCTCCTGAGTTAGTCCTAGGAGATGTAAAAAATCAAAATTATACTACCGATATT
>NZ_JADYTF010000022.1 GCF_021530995.1 Bacteroides caecigallinarum | reverse complement strand
AAGCAATCAGCCAGGCTTACGCACAAGAAGGCTACAAGCGTGGGGACAATGCAGTTAAGGATATGCTTAAAATCTTCTGTGAGCGCAAACTGATTACCAAGGACAAAGACGGTTATCATTATCATCCCGCACCTTTAATATTACAGCAATGGTTGCAGCAGCGGTAAACAATTCAACGGTTCTTAAATACCGGGCCAGTCTTCCTGATGGTAAACGCAAAATCCTCTATTTCGATACAGAACAAAGTAGGTTTCACTGCCACAATGTGATAGAACGCATCTACCGCCTTGCAGGATTGAGTCTGACAAAGGAAGATAAACGCATCAAGTTTTATGGGCTAAGGGAGTTCACTCCTACTCTACGTATTGCCCTCATAGATTATGCCCTCAGGACATTTGAGGATGTAGGACTGGTCATTATAGACGGCTTGCGAGATCTCATGTATGATATCAACAATGCCAAGGAATCTACAGATGTGATGACTATGCTCATGGCTTGGACAAGTAAATACAATCTTCACATCCACTGCGTGCTACACCTTAATAAGAATGACAATAACACCAGAGGTCATATTGGAACCGAACTCGAAAACAAGGCAGAAACGGTTCTGATAATCAGTAAAAACAAGCAAGATTCCAATATCAGTGAAGTCAGGCCTATGCACATGCGAGACAAGGAGTTTTCTTCATGGGCATTTCACATTGACGACAACTCTCTTCCCGTCTTGGATGATGGCTATCATATTACAGTAGTCAAACCCAAAGATAAGCCCTTGACATCTCTGCCAGATGACTTACATGCCAAAGTACTTCGCACTGTTTTTGAAGGTGAGAGCCCACAGAGGTATCTTGAACTGGTGAAAGCAATCAGCCAGGCTTACGCACAAGAAGGCTACAAGCGTGGGGACAATGCAGTTAAGGATATGCTTAAAATCTTCTGTGAGCGCAAACTGATTACCAAGGACAAAGACGGTTATCATTATCATCCTGCACTCCTGCCGTTAAAGTAAGTTTATGAGTTTAAGTTTAACAGGGTATATATATACTAAACTTATATAAGCCCAATTAGACATTATTGATATGCCATGACCATAGATGAAATAAAATCAGTCAGTATTGTACAGTTCCTTGAAACGGAAGGTTATCAGTATGCCTATATCCACCGAGGTAATTACTGGTATCTATCTCCCTTTAGAGCTGAATCGTCTCCATCTTTCAATGTCAGTCCTACAAAAAATCTTTGGAATGACTTTGGGGCCAGCTCAGGAGGAAACATTATAAATCTTGTTCAGAAGATGCATCCTTCATGGAATAATCATCAAGTACTTACTTATCTTGAACAACAGATTAAGAACCATAATCTCAAATATGCTGAAGATTATGAAACGATGACCAAAGAACAACAAAGAAGAAATGCGTGGAATAAGAGCCATATAGCAGAAAAGGGTAATGAAAGAAAAAGTATTACTTTCATTGATTGTATTAGCAACCTCAGTCATCCCAATCTGAAAAGATATATTTTACAAAGACGTGTTGACTTCGAGGTTGCTCAGGAGTTCTGTAAGGAAATACATTATCATATCAACGATAAACATTATTATGCCATAGCCTTTGAAAATGTAGATGGTGGTATGGAAATCAGAAACAAATACTGCAAACGCAGCATCGGAAAGAAAACAATATCTGTAATAAAGCCCAACGGTGAATCACATTCTGAATGCTGCATATTTGAAGGTTTCTTTGATATGCTCACGTATGCAAGTATCAGAAAATGGATGATGGATATACAACTTTGTGTTGAAAACGACTGTGATTATATTGTTCTTAATTCAATCAGTAATATTAAATCTGCACTTCCATATCTCCAGGTATATGATGTAGTACACTGTTATCTTGATAACGATGCTGCCGGTATAGCTACAACAAAGAAAATCAAAGACGAATATTCAAACAAGGTAATTGATGAATCTGTCAGATACCCAAATTTCAAAGATCTGAACGATGTCATCAATGGAATAGTAAAGGAGTAACAAAAATAATAAGTCTGTTCTATTAGTTTAAGGAGGTTCCCCACAAGAGAGCCTCCTTTTTTTGTGATGTTTTTATTCTAATAGTATGATTTTTACCAGAATATCATACTTCTAAACAAATGTATGTTAATACTGAGATTCAAATCGGCATATTTTTATCTAAATACCATAAAACACATTTTCTTTGTCATGTCACAGGAGCAAATTGATTTTAAGTTTTGTCTTCTGAGTATGAAACTTTTTTATAATAACACATTAAAATCAGATTGAGAAATGCCAGGATTTGTAATATTCGTATTCGTCCTCACCTTTGCGTATGTGGTTTACTTTTCAGTAATGATTACCCTTGACCTTCATAGTAAGAAAGACGAAAAGAAAACGGATGAAGAGACCATTGATGTCAGCAGCATGGATAATGAAGAAGTGCCGGTTTCCGTGGAAGAACATAATGATGGTCCTGAAGGTAGTGACATGACATACACAGAGCAAGTAACAGACGACGGCCTTCGGGTAGTCATTCCAACAGGCAATAAGCAGACCAACAGTTCCCCTCCTGAAGATGAAGAGTCTAAATCCACTCAACAGACTACTACAACTGAAGAGCTCAATAAGGAAAACGAAGAGAACATGGAAGAAATAGAGCCAGCTCCTCAATATTGTTTTTATCCTGATGAGTTCATGCAAAATCTCAACGACAAACACAACAAAAGAAAAATAGAGAAAAGGAATGCAATCGATAAACTGTAAAATCAATCAACTGTTTTTTATTGCCTGTTTCGGCTTCATGTTTCTCCAGCCTCAGTCGGCATTTGCTAAATGCGGCGGTGTTGACTACAGCTGGGGAGCTGACGCATTGAGTAATGCCCATGATTTTACGGTCACAATGATGCTCTATGTAGTATATCTTCTTTACGCTATTGCATCCATAGTAGCAATTATCGGAGCTTTACAAATCTATATCAAAATGAATACCGGTGAAGGAGATGTAACCAAATCAATCATGATGCTGGTCGGAGCTTGCCTGTTTATGATTGGCGCAACTATCATTTTCCCTGCATTCTTTGGCTATAATATTGTATAAAAGTAAAAAAATAAATAACCAAGCAAGTAAGGATAACGTGTCTAATTTTTAACTGTAAAACAACAAGAAAATGAAGAAAATCAAGAATTTAGCCAAAAGGATTTTCAATGCTAAACGTGTTGGAACACTGGCCATGTTGCTCTTTTGCGGAGTAGCCGCCACTTATGCTCAGAATGCTGCAGGAGACTACACAGCCGGAACAAATGCACTGACAACAGTTACGGAAGAAATTGCAAAGTATGTTCCATACGTTGTGAAGCTTTGTTATGCCATAGCCGGTGTCGTTGCCGTTGTCGGTGCCATCAGCGTTTACATTGCAATGAACAATGAAGAGCAGGACGTCAAGAAGAAAATCATGATGGTCGTTGGAGCATGTATCTTCCTTGTAGCCGCTGCACAGGCTTTGCCTTTGTTCTTTGGTATCTAACCATTAACCAAGCTGTATGGATTCGTCATGACAAAGGAATCGGGCAATCATCAATACGTCAGCTATCCCATGTTCAAGGGGCTTCAGAAACCCCTTGAATTTATGGGATTCCAAGGCAGGTATATCACCTGGGCTGCGGCAACTGTAGGTGGAGGTATTCTCAGCTTTATCATAGTGTATTGTATCCTCGGATTTGTTGCCGGACTCACCATCCTTGCTGTCACTCTATGCACTGGTGCTGCACTTATCTTTTTCAAACAAAGGAAAGGATTGCACACCAAGAAAGAGGAACATGGCGTATTCATCTATGCTAATGCACATAAGATGTAATCGGTCAACATGATAAATGAGCAAGAGAGTTGGATTTTGAATAGTGTGTGGTTAGGCTCACCCTCCCGTTAGGATGAGCCTAACATAGTTTATACGACAACTCTCAGATTGTGAACGTAACTGATAAGTAATCGAATAATAAATTCAAAGAACAATGATTCTATACGTCATCTTAACATTTGTGGCAATCCTTATTGGTATGGCTATCTCAGTCATGGCTTTCGGTACTGGAGGGAAACGCAAGAAAATTTTCCAGAATATCTACTTCTCTGTGGAAGAGGTCAACGGTATCGGGGTACTTTACACCAAGACCGGTGAATACTCGGCCATTCTGAAGATGGAAAATCCGGTACAGAAATATTCGGCCGACATTGACAGTTACTACGAGTTCAATCATCTCTTCACTGCCCTTGCACAGACTTTAGGTGATGGATATGCCATCCACAAACAAGATGTATTTATCCGCAAGAAGTTTCATGACGAGAGCAATGATAACCATGAATTTCTGTCGGAATCATATTTCAACTATTTCACAGGTCGTTCCTATACCGACTGTCAGAGCTACCTGATTATCACTCAGGAAAACAAGAAGAGCAATCTCTTCTCATTTGACAGCAAGAAATGGCGTGATTTCATGGTTAAGATACGCAAGGTCAAGGACCAGTTGAAAGACTCCGGTGTGGATGCCCAATTTCTTGATGGCAATAAAGCCCGTGATTACGTAGACCGCTATTTCTCTATGAACTTTACCGACAAACATTTGTCGATGAACAACTTCAAGATAGATGACGAGTCTATTACCATGGGTGATAGAAGATGCAAGATATATAGTCTCGTGGATGTGGACTGCATCAACATCCCCTCTCTGGTACGTCCGTTTACGAACATTGAGGTGAACAATGTTTCCATGCCAGTAGACATGGTATCATTGTTAGACAGCATACCGTCAGCTGAGGTGGTCGTGTATAACCAGATGCTCTTCATTCCCAACCAGAAAAAAGAACTTTCTCTGCTTGAGAAGAAGAAGAACCGCCATGCAAGTATGCCAAATCCAAGCAACCAGATTGCCGTGGAGGACATTAAAAATGTACAGGATGTTATCGCAAGAGAAAACAAGCAGTTGGTATATACCCATTTCAATCTTATCGTTGGAGTACCCATCGATACGGATATTCAGCGATGTACCAATCATCTGGAGAATCTCTTCAGCAAGTTGGGAATCCACATCAGCAAACAGTCATATAATCAGTTGGAACTTTTTGTCAATTCATTCCCTGGAAATTGTTATGCCACCAATCCTGAATACGACCGTTTTCTGACCCTTAGTGATGCAGCAGCATGTCTTATGTATAAGGAAAGGATTCAGCATAGCGAGGAAACACCGCTGAAAATATACTACACCGACAGGCAGGGAGTCCCTGTTGCAATAGACATCAGTGGTAAGGAAGGTAAGAACAAGATTACAGATAACTCTAACTTCTTCTGTCTTGGTCCTTCGGGCAGTGGTAAAAGTTTCCACATGAACAGCGTGGTACGTCAGATGTGGGAACAGAATACAGATGTGGTTATGGTCGATACAGGTAATTCTTACGAGGGACTTTGCGAGTATGTAGGTGGCAAGTATATCAGCTACACCGAAGAGCATCCTATCACGATGAACCCTTTTGCTATCAAACGTGAAGAACTGAACATCGAGAAAATAGGTTTCTTGAAGAATCTGATTATGCTTATCTGGAAAGGCACCCAGGGAGTAGTTACCAAGACGGAAGACCGGCTTATTGAACAAGTCATCAAAGAATACTTTGACGAGTATTTTGTGAACCGTCGTATTGAGAATCTCTCGTTCAATACCTTCTACGAGTACAGTATTGTCCGCATACCGCAAATCATTGAAGAAAATAAACTTTCCGGCATTGACTTGGCGGCCTACAACTATCTGTTGAAGGACTTCTACAAGGGAGGCAGTCATGAGGTGACGCTGAATGAGAACCTGGACACCAAACTGTTTGATGAAACCTTCATCGTGTTTGAAATCGACTCCATTAAGGATGACCCTCTTCTATTCCCTCTTGTTACGCTTATCATCATGGATGTGTTCATCCAGAAGATGAGAATCAAGAAGAACCGTAAGGTACTGGTTATCGAAGAGGCATGGAAGGCTATCGCCTCTCCCATGATGGCCGAATATATCAAGTATCTATACAAGACAGCCCGTAAGTTCTGGGCTTCTGTTGGTGTGGTAACGCAGGAAATACAGGATATTGTAGGAAGTCCTATTGTCAAGGAAGCTATCATCAATAACTCAGACGTGGTAATGCTGCTCGACCAGAGCAAATTCCGTGAGCGATTTGATGAGATTAAGGCCACACTCGGTTTGACTGACGTTGATTGTAAGAAAATTTTCACTATCAACCGCCTGGAAAATAAGGAAGGACGAAGTTTCTTCCGTGAGGTCTTTATCCGACGTGGAAGTGTCGGGGCTGTATTTGGAGTTGAAGAGCCACGTGAATGCTACATGACCTACACTACAGAGCGAGCTGAGAAGGAAGCCTTGAAACTCTATAAAAGAGAGTTGAAATGTGACCATCAGCATGCCATAGAAGCCTATTGCCGGGATTGGAATCTTTCAGGAATAACCAAGTCTTTGGCCTTTGCACAAAAGGTGAACCAGGCTCAACATGTACTTAATCTCAAAACAAAAACAGAAATGTAAGATTTGAAAATGAAACGCTATCTGATAATACAACTTCTATTTCTCTGTGCTATAGTGCCTGCTATGGCACAGTACTACAGCGTAAATTATGATACTCGCACTGTAGCGGAAATGGCGGCGGCTTTCGGTACAGAAGCTGCTACAGAGGCGTATTATGCTCAACAGATAGCCAAGATCAGGGAACATTATCAGGCAGCGGAAGTGGCCGCTGCAGGAATCTTCAGTTCCAAGTTCCTCGACCGCAGAGCTCTCACAAACCTGGGACTATGGACCAGTGCAACAGAGAACTACTATTACCGCCGTATATACAACATGGTGTCTGCCAAAATTATGCCCAAAATATGGACTGTTGCCGGCATGATGCTTAAAAGTCCTCATAACGCCCTCTATTGGGGTAGCTATCTCTATAAGATCTGTGATGAGGTAAAGACTTTGTGTTATCAGTTTGAGTCTATTGTTACCAATAGTACTTTGTCATTCAAGGACATCGTATTTCTTGAAATCAACCAGGAACTTGCAGCAATTCTGAAATTGTCAGAACTGGGCAATGTGGATTGGAATGTTCTGCTTGAAAGCTTCTCAAATATTGGTACAAACTTCACAAAGGAAAACCTGAAGCAAGACATAGATAACCTCTATGCGATGGGCGTTAGCCTTGCTTCAGCTGGAGCCGGCAATGCTGTAAGTTCCATTCTTGGGAACAGTTCCTTTAACGGTACCATCATGGAGAAGACAAGCAGTGTCATTGAGATAGCCGAGAATGTGTACGACTTATACGGCAATCTTTCCAAGAATGCCGGAAATACCTTATTACAGTTTATCGGTGGTGAGGAAGGCATCGCCAATCTCTTCTCTTTGTCGAATTACAACACAACGGCATGGATTACAGACTATGCCAATGAAGCATTCGGCCAGTACTACACACAAAGGTGGTATATCTACCGTGTAGATGCTGGCACCATTAAACTTTGCGACTATTATCCTCCCGAAGACAATAACTCAATTATCAATGGTGATCACTGGTACAGAATCAGCACTACAGATGAAAACTTTTATCCATCATCTACCCAACGAGAAGCTGCACTGCAGAACTCCGAGAATCATGCAGGATACAGCCGTTCACAGATAGCCAATCTGAACAAAGCCAATGATGGTTATACCTACAGCATCTCATACTACATGCTCGCATATAAGATTACTTCTTCAAAAAAAGGATTATATGCAAAAGCATACGCTTACGAGATTTATGCTACCAAAAGCTGGAATCGTAAGGAAGTAGCCTATGAAGACATATTTGATTCATACACTATGGACCTGAATACCTTTAAGGCCGGGATGAACGCACGTCTGTCTGAACTTAACGATAATGAAGAGGGCTATACCTATTATCTGGGAAGTGACCCAAAGAAATACTACCAGACTACCAATGCCCAGAAAATTTCAGGATGTGAGACAGCAACCATCAGCGTAACCTGTCATGGTGGCGCCAAATTAGGAGAAGGTTCAACACAATACAAATGTTCTGATTGTGGAAGCAGTGTAAACAACCATACCAAGCAATGTTCTATGGCAACAAGTGTTTCCGAAGGAAGTATCAATATATCTGAAATAGACTCCAAAATAACGGAGTTGAAACGAAATATTGTCTCAGTACAATCAGAAATAACAGCACTGGAGGCAGAAAACGCAGAGCTCCTGAAAAAAATCCAGACAGCAAGCGTTGAGGATGCTGCAATATACAGACAGTCCTACAATGAGAACAAGGACAGAATATCAAGCCTAAAAGCTGAGATGAGCTCGTATGAGACAGAACTGTCACAGTATGAACAGGCAAAGCAGGAAGCTATCGACGGTGAGAATGCTGCCACGGATGACTACTACCGCATACCGGCTATCATGCAGGATTGTAAAACAGCCTATAATCTGTCGTGGAACGGTTCAGGTGCATGGGAAGGCAATACATTCGTTCGTACAGCCTCCATGCCCAACATCAACGGTACCATAACCTTTAAGGCAACCATATCCATAGCCCGGAAACCAAAGTATTTCCTTTGGATTAAGATACACCGTGCTATCGTACAAATTTCATGGACGCTTACTACTGAGTACAGTGACACACAGGTTGTTGAAGTTATCAATCTCGATCCGTCCAAATCGGATGCGGAAAAAGCCAACGAGGTCAATTCAAAATTATCAGAAGTGGCCAGAGAATTTCCGGATTGCACTCCTTCTGTGGAATATGCCAAAAGCAGTCCTATAGAAACAGATGATACCGGTGATACCTATCATCTGCTCTGGTCAAGTGACAGACTTGAAATAGCCCGTCAGATTGACACGAGACTAACCAATATCTATGCCGACCTTGTGTCATTGGAAAAGATGATGCACTACAAACATTCCATCATAGATATGCTGAAAAGCGTAGTCCCGTATATCAACGATGACAGTGGCAGAAGATTGACACTCATTGAACAATGTAGAAAACGATGGTTGCGTCAGGCAGCCTCCAGTGCCCACTCAGATACATATAATGGTAAATACGATGAAGATGAAAGCGACCAGGAATAAAATATTGCCGATTATTGTTTGCCTTTTGGTATTGTTCCCGTTCACTGCCAAGGCTCAATATGGTTTTGATGTAGCTTCCATAGAAGCCTATATCAACGACCATAAACAACAACGAAGTCTGCTGCTTGTTCGATCCACACTGGAAGCGAGCAACAAACTTCTGCATGAGTACAGCAGTGATGCCAATATCGGCTTCAGGGACATCAATAAGGAACTTGACAGATACACACGTGCGTTTGACGTTATTGACATTCTGTATCAGTCTCTTAGAACTAGTCTCAATATCTACAACACCTACGAAAACATCAGTGACCGTGTGGGTGATTATAAAAACATGCTTGAAGACTTCAGAAAGAAGTGTCTGGACAGAGGAAACATTGTAAGTACAGATACCTTGATAATCACAGTCAATGCCGGGGCCTTGGCAAAGATTGCCGAAGAAGGAGACAATCTGTATCGTTCGGTCAGTGATTTAATCCTGTATGCTACCGGTGCGGCAGCCTGTTCTACAGCGGATCTCTATCTCATTCTGATGAACATAAACAACTCACTTGACAATATCAGGACGCATCTGAACAGGGCATACTTTGAGACCTGGAGATACATTCAGGTACGCATCGGATATTGGAAAAGACAGGTTTATCGTGCAAAGACCAAGGAAGAGATTATTAATGATGCTTTTGGCCGGTGGAAAGTTGCGGGCTATTTAGGCTATTAAATAACAATTTAAAACTCAACAGATATGGTACATTCTATCAGTTATCGGACAACATTATGTTTATGTGCAATGCTGCTTTGTTTCAAAGCAGCTGCCCAGTCTTATGTGACATACAACCACGATGCTACAAAGATGAATCAGATTACAGTTCAGGAAATAGGTGTTGGCGGACTAACCCCTGCTTTCTACTACACCCTCTTTCATAACAGCTACCAGAAATCGGCAGCAAGTAAAAACAAGCTGAGCTTTAGGACACTGGCTGGTGTAGAATCATACCAACAGGTAGATTTAGCTGACAGCATTCAAGCGTCACTGACTCAGCGGGCAGAAATTGAAGCTCTCAATATTGCCGATAGACAGATTGATATTGCCTGGCTTGCAGAAGGCAGCAAAGTGAATAACAAGCTATCAGACTTTGAAAAGAATATCAACCGCATCATCAGTTCTGGAGGTACGGTAAATGATAAAACGCGATGGAACGAATACTACAATATGTTCAGGACAGCCATTAAAGAAACCCAGGACGCTTATATGCCAAACGCCCAAAGGAAAAGACAATACCTTGCGATATATGCTGATATAGAGCATCAGAATGAAATTCTCATAGCGTATCTGATTCAGTTAAGCAACAGGAACAAGACAGCTTCCTTGTTGGCCGCCCGCTTGAACAGACGAACTGATGTTGCTTCTCATGCAACCGAAGCATTTAGCCGTTGGCGAGAAGCCGGGCAACTAAATTCAGAAGGGCACAATTAACAGAGAATTATAACATAAAAGGAAACTAAAATCATGGCAGATTCAAATATACTCTCAGATTTCGGTATCAATATTCTTGAAGAAGAGATTGATGACGTGATTTTCCAGACAAACGAGTTCCTTACAGATGCCACATTCACAGGCTCACAAGGACCGTTCTGGTGGATTCTCCAAATGTGCATGGCTCTCGCTGCTCTGTTCTCTATTGTAGTAGCAGGGAATATAGCCTATAAGATGATGGTGAAGCACGAGCCTCTGGACGTGATGAAACTGTTCCGGCCATTGGCAATATCCGTTATTCTGTGCTGGTGGTATCCACCTGCAGATACGGGAATAACCAACAGCGGAAGCAGCTGGTGCTTCCTTGACTTTCTTTCTTACATTCCTAACTGTATCGGTTCATATACTCATGACCTTTATCAGGCAGAATCCTTACAGATAGAAGATAAGTTTGAGGAAGTTCAGGAACTCATTTATGTCAGGGACACTCTCTATACATCCTTGCAAGCTCAGGCTGACGTAGCACATTCAGGAACGTCCGATCCAAATCTTATTGAGTCCACGATGGAACAGACCGGTGTTGAAGAAGTGACTAACATGGAAAAGGACGCATCCAGACTATGGTTCACTTCACTCACAGCTGGTGCAGTGGTCGGACTGGATAAAATCATTATGCTCATCGCTCTGATAGTTTATCGCATCGGTTGGTGGGCTACCATCTACTGCCAGCAAATCCTGTTGGGAATGTTGACCATCTTCGGACCGATACAGTGGGCATTCAGTCTTCTGCCCAAATGGGAAGGAGCCTGGGCAAAGTGGCTCATACGTTATCTGACCGTACATTTCTACGGAGCTATGCTGTACTTCGTAGGATTCTATGTACTGCTCCTATTTGACATTGTCTTGTGCATACAGGTGGAGAATCTGACCGCCATTACAGAAAGCGAACAGACTATGGCTGCCTATCTGCAAAACTCGTTCTTCTCAGCCGGCTATCTCATGGCCGCAAGTATTGTGGCACTGAAATGTCTTAACCTTGTACCTGATTTGGCCGCATGGATGATACCGGAAGGTGATACAGCATTCTCAACTCGAAACTTCGGTGAAGGAGTCGCACAGCAAGCCAAAGTATCAACCCAAGGCATGATTAGCAAAGTATTGTAAGCAATAAATCAATATGAAATATTATGGTAATTAAGAATCTTGAAAACAAAATCAAACTGGTGCTGATTATATGTTCCCTTTTCCTTGTAGGCTGCATCATTATCTGCATCTCCAGCATTTGGACAGCCCGGACAATGGTCTCGGATGCCCATAAGAAAGTCTATGTATTGGATGGCAATGTGCCTATCCTTGTTCATCGGAGCACAATGGACGAAACACTTGACGTGGAAGCAAAGTCTCACATTGAGATGTTCCATCATCTGTTTTTCACTCTGGCTCCAGATGACAAATATATCAAGTACACAATGGATAAAGCGATGTATTTAGTGGACGAGACAGGTCTTGCCCAATATAACACATTGAAAGAAAAAGGATTCTACTCGAATATTATGGGTACGAGTGCTGTGTTCAGCATATTCTGCGACAGTATAAAATTCGATAAGGAAAAGATGGAGTTCATGTATTATGGCAAACAGCGTATAGAACGACGGACAAGCATTCTTACCAGAGAACTGGTCACTGCAGGTCAGCTGAAACGTGTACCGAGGACTGACAATAACCCTCACGGATTGCTCATCACAAACTGGAGGACACTTATGAATAAGGATATTGAACAAAAGAACAAAATGAACTACTAATATGGGATGGAAAAAATTATTTGTCGGAGAGAAGATGCCAGATAAGGATGATCCGAAATATAAGCAAAGATACGAAAGTGAAGTCAATACCGGTCGCAAGTTCGCACGTATGATGAAACTTGATGTGCTTGCCGGAATGGTTCAGAACTTTGCCAACAACCACAGGAAACTGTTTCTTGTCATTGTTTTCGGACTTATCATACTCTGTCTATGTCTGAATATCTACAGAATGGCATTTGTGTTTAACAGGCAGCAATCCGTCCAAAGTGCCACAGAAAGGCAGGAGCTGATATGGCGTAAACATTACAACAAGGGCAATCAAAAATCCAAACGTCTTCACGAAGTACTTTCTACCGTCAATGACGAATCTAATAATAACAACGTAAACATAAAGAATGATGGACGCACTGAAGAACATTAACTGGAAGCAGCCAAAGTACATGATTCCAATAATCATCTACTTTCCCCTGTTGTTTGTCGGTTACTTTGTCATAGATCTGTTTCATACGGAGAAGGCAGAGACTCCTAACGGACTCACTACGACTGATTATCTGAATCCGGAATTGCCTGATGCCAACATGAAAGGCGATGGAATTGGCAAAAAGTATGACAATATGCTTAAATCATATGGGAAAATAGATGACTATACTGCTTTAGGAAACATTGACCGTAATGAAGAAGACAACAAAGAAGAGTATGATTCAAAATATTCAGAAGAAGAGCTTAAACAATTGGAATCTCAGAAACAGGAAGCCGAGAAACTCGCTGAGATGCAAAGACAACTACAGGAGAGCGCACAGAAAGGTCAGGAAGTCGCACAAGGCGACGGTACTTCTGAAGAAGACCGCTTAGCCATCAGTAAACAACGTGAGCAAGAAGCCATGGAGGAGCTGAACCGAGCTATTGCCCAAGCCAGATTGCAAGGTCTGCAAGCTACAAATTTGCCGACTGAT
This sequence comes from Bacteroides caecigallinarum, assembly GCF_021530995.1. GTDB lineage: Bacteria > Bacteroidota > Bacteroidia > Bacteroidales > Bacteroidaceae > Phocaeicola > Phocaeicola faecigallinarum. Next base: position 22,291 of record NZ_JADYTF010000022.1, on the reverse strand, counting down.
ACGGATACACTTACAAAGATGAATGAAAAGAATCTGGAAGTGTCCGATGAAAAAGAAAAAAACGATGAACCCCAGGAAGTGGTCAAGAAAGTCAGAGTAACGTCCGATTATTTCAATACTATCTGTGAGAATGAAAAAGAACAGAAGTTGATTAAAGCCATCATAGATGAAAACATCAAGGCAGTTGACGGCTCAAGAGTCCGTCTCCGATTAATAGATGATGTGGAAATCAATGAACTTGTTGTTCCCAAAGGATCATACCTTTATGCAACTATGAGCGGTTTTGGCTCACAGCGTGTTAAAGGCAATGTTACAAGCATCATGGTAGATGGTGAGATTATCAAAGTAAACCTTGCCTTCTATGATACAGACGGATTAGAAGGACTGTATGTTCCAAGCAGCCAGTTCCGTGAAACTACAAAAGATGTGGGTAGCGGTGCGCTAAGCAATACATCAACACTCACCAATACAACCACATCTGGAAACAGTCTGGCATCATGGGGAGCGCAAGCTATTTCCAATGCAGTCCAGAAAAGCAGTAATGCCGTCAGCAAGGCAATCAAAAAAAATAAAGCCAAGCTCAAATATGGCACTTTTGTTTACCTAATTAATTCTCGTTCAAACAACAAAGAAAAATAATTTAAGCACGTAGATATTATGAAACTGAAAACTTTTAAAAGAATCGGCGCATTGGCGGTATGTGTTTTGGCAACCCTCCCCTCTATGGCTCAGCAGACGTATCAGGAAATCGAACAGCTCACCGTTAATGAGAATGTGACAACTGTTATCACAGCCACAGAACCAGTACGCTTTGTCGACATCTCCACTGATGCCGTTGTTGGAGACCAGCCCATCAACAATACCATCCGTCTTAAACCTAAAGAAGGAGCTGATATACATGCCGATGGAGATATTCTTGCCATTGTGACGATTGTAACAGAACGCTATCGTACACAATATGCACTCATCTATACTACACGTATGCAGGAGGCAGTGTCTGACAAACAAATCCAGCCGGCAGAGAAAATTCCATACCACAACCCGGCAGTCTCAATGAGTACAGAAGAGATGACCAGATATGCCAGAACGATATGGAACTCCCCTGCGAGAATACGTAATGTGAGTACCAGACAGCATCGTATGACTATGCGGTTGAATAACATCTACTCAGTTGGTGAATATTTCTTTTTGGATTTCAGCATAGAGAACCGCACCAACATACGGTTTGACATCGATGAGTTGCGCATCAAGCTAAACGACAAGAAAATATCCAAGGCAACCAACGCACAGATGATAGAGCTGACTCCGGTCTTGGCACTCGAAACGGCCCAAAGTTTCAAGCATGGATACAGAAATGTCATAGTTCTGAAGAAGATGACCTTCCCCAATGACAAAGTCCTGACTATTGAACTTTCTGAGAAACAAATCAGTGGCCGAACCATCAGCCTTGACATCGATTATGAAGATGTGCTGTATGCGGACTCTTTCAACTCATGTCTAATGATGGAGGAATAAGCCATGAAGAAAATCATCTTATCATTGATAATGGTACTCAGTTGTACCATTTCTTCATTTGCACAAAGTCACAGTGACCGTTTATCCTTGGGAGTTGGTGCACTTTATGAACGTGGGCTGGATGCTACCATCGCATGGGAACATGAAACACGTCACCATAACGCTTGGGAGTATTTCATCAACGGCTACATTAAATGGGACGAATGTGCTTCATGTGGTCATATCTGTCCTGATTCATTTTGGAACAACTATCGGACATGGGGAATTGGAGTCGCATACAAACCTTGTTTAGTCAGAGGACGTAACCATTACGGAAATCTGCGCATAGGAGCTTCTGGAGGCAGTGACACAGATAAATTCATTGCCGGTATTCATGCCGGTTACGAGCATAATTTATCACTCCGTCATGGCTGGGGACTGTATATTCAGGCCAAATGCGACCTTATCGTCCCTGACCGTAAGGATTTGTTCCGAACTGGTATAGTAATAGGATTTAAAATACCCACATCAAAAAGATAAAGAAGATGAAGATATTTCACACCATTTGTGCCGCTTTCATAGCGGCAACCATAGCATCATGTGATGCACATCAGGACTTTCCGGTCACCTCAATGAAGATTGGTGATATAGTGTGTACAGATGGGAAAATCGTAAGATACGAGGATATGAAGATCCAGGAGAAAACACCCATAGCCGTGGTTTTCTATGTCAACCAGAATGAAGATGTTGAAGGTACTGGATATGCAGTCTATCTGAAAGATATTGTGCCTTGCGCCTACTCTGATAGTATTGGTATAAAGCATGATACTTCCGCAGACCTGACAGCCTTAGATGGAAATAGCAATACCCATGCCATGCGTTCCACCGGTACTTCTCCTGCAGCCGAGGCTGTTTTTGACATATGGGAATACGGACAGAGTGCCTACATCCCTTCCGTTGCCCAGTTATACCTTTTGTATGATACGAGAAATAAGATTAACGAATATATACGTAAATGTGGTGGAGATGAGATACTGGACAATCCTGATGAATGCTGGTACTGGACATCAACAGAAGTAAAGGAGCAGGAAACCGATAAAGCATGGCTGTTCTCACTTGCCTCTGGAGCCATTCAAGAAACGCCGAAGACTCAAGCACATAAAATCAGACCCATCATCACACTATACAACTGATTAAAGAATTGCATTAATGGAAGAGACTAAAGAACTACAGACTACATATAAGATATTTCGCTATCTGATTTACATGTCACTGATAGTGGAGTTTTTCGAGTATGCCATTAATCCTGAACTACTGGATTATTGGGGTGGTATCCTGTGCGATATTCATGACCGTATAAAACGGTGGTATATCTATCAGGACGGCAACCTTATATGGAGTAAAATAGCAACCTTTGTACTCATCTGCGTCACCTGTATAGGTACCCGTAACAAGAAGCAGCTGGAATTTGACGCTCGTCATCAGGTATTCTATCCGCTGTTTGGTGGACTCGTTATAATAATATTGTCTATTTGGCTTTACGGCCAAAGTATGAGCATGAAATTCTATACAATCAGTTTGAACTACTGGTTGTATATGGTTACGTCAATCATCGGTACAATATGTATACATGTAGCCCTTGACAATATATCCAAGTTCTTAAAGGAAGGACTTCTGAAAGACCGTTTCAACTTTGAGAACGAGTCATTCGAGCAATGCCAGGAATTGCAGGAAAACAAATACAGTGTCAATATACCCATGCGCTATTATTACAAGGGAAAATTCCGCAAAGGATGGGTGAACATTGTCAACCCCTTCCGTGGTACGTGGGTTGTCGGTACACCAGGTTCAGGTAAGACTTTCTCAATTATCGAACCATTTATCCGTCAGCATAGCGCAAAGGGCTTTGCCATGGTTGTGTACGATTATAAGTTTCCGACACTTGCCCAAAAATTATACTATCACTATAAAATAAATCAGAAAGCCGGAAAAGTTCCCAAGGAGTGTAAGTTCAATATCATCAACTTTGTAGATGTAGAGTATTCCAGACGTGTCAATCCTATCCAACAGAAGTACATTGGAAACCTTGCTGCTGCTAGCGAAACTGCTGAAACTCTGTTGGAATCACTGCAGAAAGGTAAGAAAGAAGGCGGTGGCGGTAGCGACCAGTTCTTTCAGACTTCAGCCGTGAACTTCCTCGCTGCTTGCATCTACTTCTTTGTCAACTACAAGAAAGTACCTTACGACAAGGACGGCCATGCCCTCATTGCAGAGATGACCACTGAGCCGAAAACACACCGCCCCAAGCCTACAGGCCGAGTATTTGACCAGACAGGCAAGGAAGTGGAACCTGAATATTGGTTGGGGAAATACAGCGACATGCCTCATATCCTATCCTTCCTGAATCAAGACTATCAGACCATCTTCGAGGTATTGGAAACTGACCCTGAAGTAGCTCCCCTATTGGGACCGTTCCAAACAGCCATGAAGAACAAGGCGATGGAACAGTTGGAAGGTATGATTGGTACGCTGCGTGTCTATACATCCCGTCTGGCCACCAAGGAATCGTATTGGATATTCCATAAGGATGGTGATGATTTTGACCTGAAGGTGTCTGATCCGAAGAATCCAAGCTATCTGTTAATAGCCAATGACCCGGAGATGGAAAGCATTATCGGTGCATTGAATGCGCTTATTCTGAACCGTCTTGTCACCCGTGTGAATACCGGCCAAGGTAAGAATATCCCTGTGAGCATCATTGTGGATGAGTTGCCTACTCTCTATTTTCACAAGATAGACCGACTGATTGGTACCGCCCGAAGTAACAAGGTCAGTGTCACATTAGGTTTCCAGGAATTGCCGCAGCTCGAATCCGATTACGGAAAGGTTGGAATGCAGAAAGTTATCACAACAGTGGGTAACGTAGTCAGTGGCTCAGCAAGAGCAAAAGAAACTTTGGAGTGGCTTTCAAACGACATCTTCGGTAAGATAGTCCAACTCAAAAAAGGTATGACTATTGACCGTGACAAGACCTCCATCAATCTCAATGAAAACATGGACAGTCTTGTTCCGGCAAGCAAAATTTCGGATATGCCTACAGGTTGGATCTGCGGCCAGTCTGCCCGTGATTTTATCAAGACCAAGACAGGACGTGGTGACAGCATGAACATTCAGGAGTCTGCCGAGTTCCAAACCTCCAAGTTCTATTGCAAGACTGATTTCGACATGAAGAAGATTGCAGAGGAGGAAGCAAACTACAAGAACTACCAAATACCGAAGTTCTACACCTTTCCTTCAAAGGATGCCAAGGAACGTATTCTGTACCAGAACTTCGTAAGTGTCAATCTTGATGTCAAGAACATGATTGACGAGATAACCAAATTTAAAGTAAAATGAATTTCAGGATAATAGCAACTTTTGTCATATTCTTATTTGGTATGAGAGTTAACGGTCAGACGGTAACACCGTCTGAATTACTCTCTAAAAGCCTAACGATTTTCGACCTTCCACCTTTTGAAAGAGCAGTCTGTTGTATCAGCTTCTATGAGGGTTTACATAAAAAAAAGGATTATCCGTATGTAGGATATGGCCATAGACTGCGCCCGGGAGAAAAATATTCATCCGACATGACTGCCACAGAAGCAAAGTTTCTTCTTCGCAAAGATCTCAAAGAACTATGCTCCTTGTTTCGTCCCTATGGTAAAGATTCTCTGCTATTATCCGAAATTTCGGATAATAGCAAAGTGACTTTCTCGGTATGCCATCATGCCAAAAACACCATGTTGGATAAGTCAATCAATAGATACAAAGCATTGACTTGCGGAAATCAAATGTTCAGTTCTTTCACCAACTATGATATAATGAGAGCTATAACTACGCAAGATTATGACTTGCAGAAATGGGTACAATGGTATAAAGAGGTCTATTGCTTTTAAATTCATTACAATACAGTCAAGGCTGTCACACAACTTTGTCGGGTGGCTTCTATATGTTTGAGAATGAGCATCGGGTCTATGCTATTTCCATTAAACTTGCAGGTTATATGCAGATGTTCTCCTGTACTGCGACCAGTACTTCCGGTAATTCCAACGATTTCTCCAGCCTTTACTGACTGACCTTGATATGCAAGTATGCGTGAAAGGTGGCAGTAGCTTACTATAAAATCACCGTGTTTAAGTATTACATATTTACCTGAAACCCTATCATGCCCAACCTTCACCACTTCGCCTGCCATCATTGCAAGAACTTTTGCATTCCTTGCATGAAGATCCAAACCATTGTGGAATTTTCGTTTGCCTGAGAAAGGATTTTTCCGATAGCCGTAAGGTGAATTGATTTTAATCTTAGACAGTGGATAGCTCACACTCATATAACGTGCTATTTGCTCTTTCATGGAATCATGCTTCAAAGAATCCTTCAATATCAGATTATCCGCAAGAGAAGAAGTATTTATCTCTTGTGGATTTTTAGTCTTATGGATTTGGTGATTATGCAAACGTCCAACCGTATTAAATTGAGCTTTTATTGTGGTACCTGACATCAATGAGAGAAGTACCATCATGAGTATGTTTCTAATTTCCATGAAACAAAATTACATATCTCTATTACCATGGGATAAAACTCACATACTTCAAGTGATTTTTCTAACTTTATTTATGCTAATAGTATGATTTTATTCGATAAATCATACTTCTTTCATAATGATATATAAAACTTAAGGCATGATATACCTATTCTTCTGATTCTCTAATCACACCTTTTATTTTTGTTTCTGGATTAACTATTACAGTTCTTCATAAGACAATGAAATACTGTTATGGCAAAAATAATAACGTATTAAAAAAAGTAACAAATGATTTACAACTTTGATGAGAATGAAATGCCTTACGGCATTCTCGAACGTTTTGGACTGACACAGGAGATGATTGAGGATCTGCCGACAGACATTTTGCAAAATATTCTCAATGGCCGGCATTCTCCAGTCTTACCTGTACACATCATTGCTGATGATGGTGAAGAAGTAAAGGCAAGAACACGATTCTGCCTTGTAAGAACGACAGAAAGCAATGTAGATGTTCTCTTCTTTCCGAAACTTGACGAGTATAATTTAAAAGTATTCAATGAGCAGCAGAAGCAAAACCTTCTTGCAGGCAAAGCCATTATCGGATATTTGGAAAGCAACGAAACGGGCAACGAACTCGGCACCAAATGTTTCTTTCAGCTTGACCAGGAAAGCAAACAAGTACTGAGCGTACCGACTCCAGTCATAGGCAGGAACATTCAATACCTTACCGACCGATATCATCTTACAGGTGCAGAGATGCAGAAACTGCAGAATGGGGACATCCTATCAATTATTGAAGACGATGATGAGATTTCCATCGGTATCGATCTGAATTCAAATACGGGTATCCGTCTCGCTGCAGGTAATGAACAAGTTTGGCGCAGAGAAGCCAAACGGGAATGGGACAAATACAACTTCGGTATTTTCGGTTGTTGGACCATGGACGAAAATGGTAATCTTGACTATATCCATGAGGAGGACTACTCTGAAGAAATCTGGAATGAGCAGAAGAAACAAGGTATGCGCATGATGCAGCGATAAACCAAAGTAACAACCATCAATAACAAATTCAATATGGCAAATATCAAATACTATCCAGAAGACGAGCTTGTGCAGAAAGTACAGAGTGGAGAATACGGTTGGCTCGATTACATCAATCACCACTCACCGGAATGGCAAGAAGAGTACACCGAATTCTGTAATGAAAGGAACCTTGTAGTCAATGAAGAATCAGCCGAAGATTTTATCGAATGGAAAGGCGAACTTGTTGAAACAGGCGAATAATCAACATTTAAAATCAATCACAATATGTCAATCAGATCCAATGCACTACCAGTAGGTAGAGATTTGTCACCTGAGCTGCAGGATATTCTCCGTCGCAACGGTATGCAAGCACATATCATCCGACAAGGAGAAAACTATCTTCTGGCTGTTCAAGGGCATGACTCACCTCTCCTAACCTATCATATCAGTGCCAGACAGATAAGAGACTTGGCAGATTGGGGTACAAACTCGGCTAACAAAAAAGCCTATAACACCTTTGCTGATTTAGTGAAGAAAGACTTCTATATGCCGAGAGACTTTGTCCATGCCCGTAATGCCAACGGTCGTGTAGCCATGGGACTTCATGGCTACCGGATTGGTGTTGGCGAATACGGCAGACTGCCGTGGGACAGACAACGTGCCTTTATGATGATGGACCCGTTTCATGGACGATTCTTAGGATGGACACCACGCAATCAGGAAGGCTTCCACATGCGCCGTGTCGGTGGTGCCATGTTCCTGCAGGGAGCCCCTATGGTTCCGGAACGTCCCGATGGAAGAATCAAACCAGGTGAATTACTCAATGGAGGCTATGGCTTCTATTATAAAGGAGAACAGCAAAATGTGGCACAGCAGCCCTCACAGGATGTACTCGCAGGTTTGGAAGCTGTAATTCCACCTGTTGAAATACCTACCCGTCCACAGGAGCTGGCAAAAACGTACAAGGAACTTATCACCTCAGACGTATACTTCAGTAACGAAAAATGGCAGGAATGCCTGTCTTCTCATGGAGTAATTATAGATGCCAACAGCAAGACACTGACCATTCAGTCGGCTACCACCCAGCATGATCTTGTTTACGACCTGACGGATGAAGAAGTTACCCGGCTTACAGACAATTCCATCAAGAATGTACCTGTACAGAACCGTCTAGACATCATCAACAACGTCATCAAAAATGATTTTTCAGATAGATTGACGATAGACATGCTCAATTCCAATGAACAGATAGCCCTGAATCTTACTCCTGAAGTGAAAGCAGAACTGAATGCCAGACAAGAAGTAGTGGCAGAACATGCGTTTCCTCTTACTCAGGGAAATGAATATGTCATTGCGGAGCAGGAAGACCGAAGCGTAGCCCATGTGGATGGCAACAGCCTTTATGACATAAACCAAGATAAAGGTTGGTTTCGGGAAGGAAGAAACGGACGTGAGGTACAGGTGGACGACATCAGAGTTGAGCCTGTACGAAACGAGCAAGGAGAAATCCAGCAAGACGAAAAAGGCAATGCTATGTTCCGTATGACCGCTGTTATCAATGGCGAAAGCATCAGTCACGAGATAAGCCAAAAGCAATATGAAAAGTTCATGGCCGTAGATGACTATCATCGCATGAAACTCTTCTCTAAAATCTTTGACGAAGTAGACATGAAGAATGCGCCGGGACATGGAAGAAATATAGGTGCCATGATTGGAGGTGCTCTACTTGCAGGCCTTACTGTCATGCGAGAACTCGGAAGAGACCGTTATGCTCCGGCTGTGTTCGTTGAGCACCATCATGCACCTGGCCCGCACGTCTATTTCAAAGGAGGTGTGGACTCACCGCAGGATCTTGCATCAAGAGCATTTGATGCAGGACTCAATGCAGCTGAGCATGGAGTCGGCTTAGGACATGGAAGATAAAACTCAATAATCATCATAGAACACAATGAACGAAGAGCAGAAATTTGAAGACTATCGCAACCGTCTTAATATCAGAGACGTGTTGACAGATGCAGGTTATACGCTTCACAAGCGGGACGGCTTGCGCTATCCTGCCTATGTACGTCTGGATAATGATGGACGCAGAATCAGGGGTGACAAATTTATTGTCATGCCCAATAAGAACTGTTGTTTCCAACCTCCAACGATAAAACTGTATTCTGTCACATCCTTCATTTGGGAACATCCGAACCTCTTTCCTGAATACAATCAAGGAATGAAAGAGTCTGCTCTTGTTCACAAAGTCTGTCAACGGCTATTGAATATTCCTGTGGAGCAACGTAACCAGAATGTGCTTGCTCCTACCCGTGATGCAAAGCCTTTCAATATCAAAGATTATAAGATTGAGCGTTTTCATCCTGATGAAGCTGACTCTCAGAAACTTTTTTATGCTTTCTTCAAGTCAAGAGGAATCGATTTTGCTACACGTTGTGCTTTTCACCGTAACTTCTTTCTTGCTTCCAAGGCCGCAGACAATGGAGCAAGTTATAAGAACCTTTCTTTTCCCATGTATATACCGGGGCATCCTGAGAAATGTGTCGGTTTGGAAGAAAGAGGCTATCCACGTAAGGATGGCTCTGCACGAAAAGGTATGGCAGCCGGTACAAATGCAAGTGAAGGTCTGTGGATGGCAAGTCCGAAAGACACGGGACTGAAAGATGCGAAAGATGTATATGTGTTTGAGAGTGCATACGATGCCATGGCATTCTACCAGTTGAGAATGAAGAAAGACTCCGGACTGGACTACAAAGCAAGACAGGAGCTGAAGTCAGCCGTATTTATCTCCACCGGAGGAAATCCCAGCTACGGACAGATACAGGGACTGATCAAGGCTGCTCCTGGTGCTACTTTCCATCTTGGCTTTGACAATGACCTGGCGGGAAAACAGTTCGTCTTCAACTTTGAATCCATCGTACAAAAGATGAATCCGTTGCATCCTGAGTCCGTTGCATCAGACATGAAAGGTTTCATTGAAACTTTCAAGGAAGGTATCACATCTACCAAAGAACTGCTTGATATTGACGATGACAGATATGTGGAACTCCCTGAAGGACTACAGAAGCTTTACCTCGCTTATGACACAGCAAGAAATGAGGCATGGGAATACCATTATTCTCCCTTTTTGTGTAAGGAAGACAAGCTGGAAGCGACTGAAAGAATGAACAAAGCCTATCAGGAGTTTAAGCAGGTCCTGTTTCAAAAGCTCCATGTACAGGACGGACAAGACCTGAATCCAATAGGAATAGTACGTGAACTGCCGTCTAAAGGCTATAAGGATTTTAATGATGAACTGTTGGAAAAGAAACAATACTCAATGACCGATGTCGTTGAGACAGTCTTTGACGAAAATGGTGTTTCTCTCACCGAAGAGATAGAAGAAGAAAATGAAGAAACCAAAAAGAGCGGACTAAAACGATAAATGATATGACAGACTCAAACAAACGGTTCAGCATAATCACATTACACCCTCACTGGGCGCAATACATTATCTCACAAGGAATGGCATTTCTTATCAGTAGTACCCTCTTCTTGGCAGCCGGTCACGAAAGCATCACCTATAAGATGCCTTTTGTGGTACTGGGGGCAATCATGACGTGCGTCATGCTCTACGGTTGTCTTTATCTCCACAAACTGAGCTATATCATCACGTCCGAACAACTGATTATCCAACATGGTGTACTCATCAGGAAGAGCGACTACATTGAACTCTACAGAGTGGTTGACTTCAGTGAAAACCGTGGTATCGTGGAACAGCTGTTCGGATTGAAGACAGTCTCGATTTTCAGCGGAGACCGTTCCAATCCCAAACTGGACATATTTGGAATCAAGGAGCGCATTGATGTTGTAGGAATTATCCGTGAACGGGTTGAGTATAACAAACAAAGGAAAGGTATCTATGAAATCACGAACAGATAATATATCGTCAGAAGCCAAGACTTCCAAAGGATTTGCTAACGACAGCAGATGGATGATTATATCGGCCATTGCTTTGGCCTTGTTCTTATTCTGTCTTGAAGGTCGTGCCCAATTGGTATCCAGCAATCCTATGGAATATGTGGCATTAGCAGAAGGTAATGAGCTTATCAACGGTCAGATTAAGAATCAGATTGAAGATCAGCAGAAGACGGCACTACTACAAAATACCATTGCAGCAGAGTTCACTCAGATAAAGCAATGGGAAAGAAAGTACAACAGCTACCTGAAAACCGTGTCTGGCTATGCTTCCACCCTCAAAGCCTGTAGTCATCTCTATGATGACGGTGTAAGGATATTCATCAGTCTTTGTGATTTGAAGAAAGCCATATCACAGAATCCACAAGGGATAATGGCCACAATGAGTATGAATAACCTTTATATCGAAACAGCGACCGAACTGATCACTGTATACAGCATACTGAAAGATGCTGTAGCCAAAGGTGGAGCAAGCAATATGCTTACGGGTGCGGAACGCAGTAAGATTCTTTGGGAGTTGAATGACCGTCTGGCACAATTCAACAAACGGCTTTCACAACTTTCCATCAGCATCCGTTATTACACAATGGCCGATGTATGGAACAATGCCACAGCAGGAATGTTGGACAGGAACACCGCTGAAATTGCCGGTCAAGCTTTGAACAGGTGGCATAGATGCGCACGAATAGTAACACCATAAAAGATTATCAGGATAACACAATGAAACGCTTATTGCTGTTTTTTGCCATGCTTATTTCTCTCACCCTCCCTTTTGAAGGACTGGGTGGGAGTTTTCTCCGGGCTCAGGGCAACGACCCTGTTTTGGCCGGAATGATTCTGGCATACACAAATAAGGCAGAAAAAGAACTGAAACAGCAGGAACAAATGATGCTTCTGGAATCTACAGGTCATCTGTGGATAAAGGAAGAGGTACAAGGAGTAACTGACCTGCAAAAGGAATTCAACACTTATTTGGACAACTTTCATAGCATCATCAGTTATGCGGCACAAATATATGGATTCTATCATGAAATAGACCGACTTGTGAAACACCTGGGAATTTTTAATGACCAGCTCCAGCACCAGACTGGAAATGTCCTGGCAGTAGCATTGTCTTCGAACAGGAATAAAATCTATAGAGAACTTATCATGAATAGTGTTGATATAGTCAATGATATCCGGCAACTATGCCTCTCCGACACCAAGATGACAGAGAAAGAACGACTGGAAATTCTCTTTTCCATCCGTCCGAAACTTAAATTCATGACTCAAAAGCTCAAAAGGCTTACAAGAGCTGTTAAATATACTTCACTCTCTGATATATGGGCAGAGATAGACTACAATGGCAGAAGTGAGGTGGACAAGCCCAATATTGTACAGAAATGTAAGGAACGGTGGAAGCGCAACGCAAAGCCAAAGTAAGTATTCAGGTATAAAGATAATTCAGGATAATAATTTAACAATCAAACTTTAAATATGGGTTGGGGAGCATTATTGAAAGCAGCAGTCAGCTTGGGAGGAAGAGCTATAAAAGCTGTAGCTAAATCGGCAGGGGGTGCAGTGGTACATCCTCAGCAAACGCTAAAAGGATTAGGAAGCGCCACCAAGTCTGCTGCCATAGGTGGAAGCCTGGGCTACATTGGTTGGGAGAAACTGACTACAGACAAAAGCGTAGTGGGTATTGTCAGCGATGCTGTCATTGGCGAAGAAACGACACAAAAGATTGGAGATACAGTTTCGAATATAGGTGAAGGTATGAAAGAGGTGAAAGACTCTGTAACAGGTCTCACTGAAAATGTCAATGATGCCATCACCAGTGCAGACAGCAAATGGAGCGGTATGAGCAAGTTCCTACAAGGTGTTTTCTCCGGGAACGGTGGAAACATGATGGGGAACTTTTTCTGCAATATAGGTAAAGGGAATGTTTCCGGTCTGAGTCTCATCGGACTTGTAGTGGCTGCACTACTTGTTTTCGGAAGATTCGGATGGATGGGCAAGATAGCTGGAGCTGTGCTTGCCATGATGATGATAGGAAATAATGTAAATATGAACGAGGCACTTGCCAGTGAGAAGAAACGACCTGCTGCACAAAGTCAAGACGAAAGTCAACAGTCGGAGGTTGCGCAAGGCACTGGTGGCTGCAGACGAAGATAATAGTAAAATTTATAAACAGATATAATATGCAATATACACAAGAAATGATTCTTCGTTCAGACAGTGGATACTGTATGCCCTACGAAGAAAAAGGCCGTGACGTACAGATGAGTCTTGGCTACGGTAAACAGAAACATCCGCATACAGGGGAACCTTTTTTTCATCATGGTGTGGATTTCAAGGCCAACCATTATCTTCTTTCAGCAGTTGCAACAGGAAAGATTACTGGACTTGGGAATGATGCCGTACATGGTATCTATCAGGTGACACGCTATGGAGACTACGAAGTAAAATACGCACACCTCTCGAACGTTTTTGCCAACTACGGAAGTGAAGTCAAGGCCGGTCAGGTTATTGCCGTAAGTGGGGAAATACTCCACATGGAGGTCAAGTATAAAGGAGAAGAGCTTAATCCTCTGGAGTTCCTGACCATGATATACAGTAATTTGAAAGTCATGGAACAAAATGGGCAACCAGGTGCAGTACCACAATTTGTGACACTGGATATGGATGTCAGAACCATGTATGACAAAGACAGCAAGGAGATAGAGAATCTGATGATGCGTTTTTTTCCGGACTACATGAAAGACATCAGTCTTGGAGCCTACACGTTGCCGGAACATACACAGTTCACTTTGAGAAATATTCTCTCACTGTCGGCTACAAAAAATTACTTCTATGAAACCATCCCCAGTATGGCCAATCCATTAGGTATGGGCGCACGAAGTATACCGATTGCAGAACGGGTACAGAATCTGCTTATCGGTGATTTCCTGAACTATCTTGCCCTGCGTCATCAGATATTCCTTTCCAGTTTAAGTGATCACGAAAAAAAAAAGCACAAGAACTGGCCATAGCAACCAGTGGACTTATTGATCCGTTGGCAGAGCTCGATATTGATGTTCAAAGCTTCGATATTCCCCGTATGGTGAGCGTGTATCCGGATAAGTCCGGTATCAGATGGTGGACAAAAGCATGGTTTAATGGTAGTGAGAAAGGAGAAGCTGCAATAGAGATTGAACGTGAGCTGGCTATCAAGTTTATCAATGAAAACATTGAAAAGGATGAATGGCTGGAAGAATATTTCCCGAAACAGATGGAAGTATATCATAATGCCATAGAACAGACACGCGAGCAATTACTCAACCAGATAAATCTATAAAGGGCATATAAATTATCAATCATATAAAACAGCAACTCATGGCAGAGTCAGAACAAGATAGAATATTCAGGACAAAGGTCATTCCAATCATGAACAAGGTTCGGAATGAACTGCAAGATAAGATGGCAGCAGAGCTTAAAGAGCACACCTCATCATTTGCAGGATTGATGGCCAGTACCATTGGTCCTGATGGTGGAATGTCTGCCAGACAGGCACAGATGCAGTCTTTGCGTTACACAGGTGAATGGAACTCGAAAACAGCAGAAGATTATATTAAAATGGTCAAGAAAGAACTTCAACGCCAGCACATCACCGTTGATTCCGCCATGGAGAAAAAGATGATAGACAAGATGATTCAGGATAAGATTCCACGCTCATCCATTGAATACATCTTAAAGAAGGCAGCAACTAACACCATCTTCTATCTCCCCCAGGAAGTTGCAAAATCACCATTAGAACATCATATGGATACAGAAGCCGAAAAGAGATACAACCCATCTGCGTGGGAAAAGAACACAGGTATAATTCTCGGATCCGTAACCGATCTCGCATGTATGGGTGGAGTCGGTGGCGGTTGGAAAACAGCGGCTACATGGATCGGCGGTGACTTCCTGTTATCTAAATTTTCTGACAAAGAGGAAGACCGTTCAGACATACCTTCAATAGTGCGCCCGGGATGCGAGGAACAGTATAGACAAGACCAGGAGAAAATGAAAAAGCAGTCAGAAGAAAAGCCACAGAGTAAGACTTCATCAGCAGAGACTGCACCGGAACAGGAAGAAGCGGTCAAAGAGGAACAACCAACAGAAGAACAGACCTCCCCGAAACCGGAGCAGACCAATATGGACGGATGGCAAGGGTTGCTGACCTCTTTCGGACTTAATGGCATTAGCGACATTGGACACAATATCGGATATGTACTGGCTATGCTGCCTGATATGCTTGTAGGACTCTTCACGGGAAAAACAAAGTCAATCAATCTGAAGGACAATATGATGCCTATTGCCAGTATCGTTACAGGCATGTTCGTCAAGAATCCAATCCTGAAAATGATACTTATCGGTATGGGAGGACTCAATCTGCTGAACAAGGCCGGGCATGAGACTTTGGATGATTTCAAAGCACATCAGCACCCTGAAGCAGGAAACAGCCCAGTGAATTATCGGGTTTATCCTGATGAACCGCTCAATCCACGGATTGTCAATCCTCAGATTAGGTCCAACTGTCTGATTGCTACAATGGACAAGGTTCCTTGCAGCATCACTTTGCCGGATAAAGTTGTGGATGCTTATCAGCATGGAGCTTTACCTCTCAACACACTTGCAAATGCAATACTGGCCAAGAATGACCAGATGCGTCAGATTGCTTCTGAAAACTATGAAGCAAGCGAACGGCAAACAATAGCAAGACCACTTGCACAAAGATAAAAGGATAACAATATAATAATCAGACTTATGGAAGAGAAGAACCAACAAGAGAAAATGGCAATAGTACGTCAGGTTGAGCTGTTTGAGAATGCTTTCAATAAAGCCAAAGAAAATGGTGGAATGTGGCTTGACAACGATGGTCGCAAAGCACCGAAACTATATCTGAAGCCTTTGCAGATTTCTGCTTTCAATGCCATCATATTAGGAATGCACAGCGACCAGAATGGATACAAAACAAATCAATATACGCTTTTTTCTGAAGCAAAGAAACGCGGTGAATCTGTCCAGACCAAAGAAAAGGGAGTACCTTTTCTCTGGTATAATTGGAATGAGTATGTAAACAAACATAATCCTGAAGAGAAAATCAGCCGCTCAGACTATCAAGCAATGCCCTCTGATAAGCAGGAGGATTATAAAGGAATCAGGAACCGTGAAGTTCGTTCACTTTTCAATATCGAGCAGACCACACTCCCTATGGTTGATAAAACAACATTTGATACGGTAGTAAAAGAGACCGGTCCTCTGAAAGACCGTACAGATATAGAGTCAGCTTCGAATGAAATCCGTCAGGGTGTCGAAAATCTTCTGGAACAGTCACGAAAAAATTTGGTTGATATACGCACTGATACTACAGGTGTAGCGCATTACGACAGCAAGAAGGATATTGTCTTCCTGCCACCTGCTTCATCTTATGAATATTATGAAGACTATGCCCGAGATGCAGTATCCATGCTTATATCTGCAACAGGACACCAACAGAGACTGGCACGTGAAGGCATGGTAGTCAAGAACGGAAAGATTTCAGAGGATGCCGTGAAACAGGAAAGACTGGTAGTTGAAGTCGCTTCAGCTGTTAAGCTGCAGGAGTTGGGTATCTCTGCTAAACTGTCTCCTGACAGCATGAAGATGACCGATTATTGGATCAGAGAGCTGAAAGAAGACCCGCATTTGCCGGATATTCTGGAAAGGGATGTAAACAACGCTATAGATATGATTCACAAGGCTGAACGTGGTGAGAAAGTAGAGCTCAACAACAGAGTCCTACAGAATCAGATAGCAGATATTAAGCACATTCTTCCCAAACACTATTATGTAGCCGATGAAATCAAGACATTGCCCAACATAGATACAAAAGAGTTCGTGGTTGTAAAAGAGCCGGAACAGAAGATGGCTGATGTGGTTCTCCCTTCTGGAGCTTCATTAGGAGTCGAGAATGAGATTCCTGGAATGAACAAAGGCCGTATCGAACATGCACTTCAAAAAGAGGGATATGAAACGGTTACATTCTACAACATAGATGGTTCTATGAGGTATCGTCCCGATGACAGTTTTTTTGACGGTAAGGAGGTGTCCGTAAACCGCATGAATAAGTGGAATCTGGAGACCCTTACACTACTTGATGTGTCTGATGCCATCAGACGTTCTGGCGCAATAGACTTTGAAAAGATACTCATGTTGCGTAATGACGAAGGGAAATGGGCATTCTATCTGAAGCCCGAAAATGAAAAGAGCTTCAGCGTTTACCCCGAGAAGGCAGATCTGAACCTTTTCTTTACCACTATAAAGCAAGGTGACGAAGAAGCTTCAGAAAAAGTACGTCAGGATATGGCCCAGAAATACTATATGGCTGCCCAAAACAATCCGGACATTAAAGTTGACCTCTTCAAAAGCGATGCGACAGCAGAAGAACTCGCAAGGATAGAACGTGTGAACATCTTTAAAACTAAGGGTTCGGAGAGCCAACCCAGTGTGATATTGTGTATGCCCACAGTCAACGGTGAAAAATTGAAGGCTCGTGAAATTAGTCCACAACAATGGCAACGTATGTGGCTGGCAGAAGATATGCAAGATTACAAGAAACATCTTGCAGCAAGTCTTTTTGCCGATGTGCTCCGTAAGGACCGTACAGATGCTGTTGCAGTAGGTACGGATAAATCAGAACAGGAGGCTCAGTCAAAGAGTCCCAATCAGCAAACGGAAGTATATGAGGAACAGACCGAAGAAAAGAGCAGACAGAGTGAATCTCATGGGCCATCCGAATCTAAGGGCAATAAGAGCAAGGATGAAAGTCACAAGACAGAAACAAAGGTAACCACCGAACTCTCTCCGATGCTGAAGCAATTCTATGAATTAAAATCGAAGCATCCTGATGCAATTTTGCTCTTCAGATGTGGAGACTTCTATGAAACTTACAGCAACGATGCAGAGAAAGCAGCCAAAATACTTGGAATCACGCTCAGCAAAAGCAATCACACAAAAGATGCTGAAGGAAAACCTCTTATGATAGCAGGGTTTCCTCACCATGCGCTCGATGTTTACCTTCCTAAACTGATCCGTGCCGGTGAGCGAATTGCCATCTGTGACCAATTGGAAACTCCCAGGCAAGAAAAAGACGTTACTGAAAAACTGAAAAATGAATCCGACAATCAGGAAGAGAGCAAGGTTTCAAGAATGCACAGATAACATGTAACCGCAATGTCAAAGAATCAAGAATATATCCAACAATATGCAGAGTATGCCATGGAGCAGATGCGCAGATATGGCATACCTGCATCTGTCACACTTGCACAGGGTATCTGTGAAAGTGCCAGTGGCCAGAGTGAACTGTCCCGTAAGGGAAACAACCATTTTGGGATCAAAGCTACCTCCATCTGGATTGAGAATGGAGGCAAATATCTTGTATATACCGATGACCGTCCAAACGAAAAGTTTTGCCAGTATGCGAATGTGGGAGATTCCTATGAGCATCATTCTCAGTTCCTGAAAAGGAACGGAAGATACGCCGAGCTGTTCCAACTCTCTCCTGATGACTACAAAGGATGGACAAACGGATTACAGGATGTGGGATATGCGTCAAGCAAACAATACGCAGCAACCCTTCAGAATATTATCGAGAAGAACGGATTGCAAAAATATGACCAGATGGTAATGCAGGAGATGAAGGCAGAGGGTAAATCCTTTGGAACTGCTGACAATCCGCGTCAAGCCACATCAAATGATGTTTCCGTACAGGATACTGAAGAAAAGAAATATTCCTTCCCTCTAAAGAGAGAGGAGTTTATGCTGGTTACTTCTCCCTTTGGTACAAGAAAAGACCCTTTAGACACAAGTAAATATCAGGTGCATAAAGGAATTGACATCCAGACAAATCATGAGGCAGTCCTTGCAACAGAAGATAAAGGAAAAGTTGTCAATGTGAACAGCAATGCCAATACAAACGGAGGACGGTCTGTGACTGTCGAGTACAACAGGAACGATGGCAGTAAATATCAATGTACCTACATGCATCTGGAAAGTATATCCGTCAAGGTCGGTGATGAAGTGGCTGCCGGACAGAAGCTTGGCATTTCAGGAAACACCGGGTATCGGACTACTGGCGAACATCTTCATTTTGGAGTAAAATCCATATCCACAGATGGAACAAAAAGAGATATTGACCCGGCTGCATATCTTGCTGAGATTGCACAAAAAGGGAACATCTCACTACAGGTTCTCAGCAACGGAAAAGATCTGACTGCGCAATACAAGAGTGCAAGTCAATCCGATGCCAATGTGCAGCCAGATACAGCCATGAGTCCGGATGAGTGGATGAAGAAAATTCTGTCCTCTGAAGACAGTGGGGTGAATATGCCTATAGCTGATCCTGTAATAGAGATGGCCATGACTATGTTCACCTCACTCATGGCTTTTGCCCTCCAGATAGATAATTCAAGTGAGGAGGAAAAGATGCAGAAGGCTACTGCTGCAGCTGTCAGTAAAAGCATAGACCTTACTCCTATCCTCCCTTCCTATAAGACCTGCACCATAAGTCTGCAGGATGGTAAACCCAATCTGTACGCAGACAATGGAGTTGTACAGCTCAACAGAGAACTGAGTAATGCAGAAATAACCAAGATCCAACAGACACTTGGCAGTACCATGATGAACGATGACGAGAAACGACGAAGCATCGCCTCTGTTATTAACTCTGCCGTGGTCACGCTGCAGATGTCACAAAACTATCAGAACAATCTGGAGAACCAACAAGGCAGACAGGAGTCTGTACAGTTGAAATAATTTGCTTTTTAAGTATAACAATCAATTCGTTTTATTATGATTAAATGTAATGTAACCGTGTGTGGCACCGTTTCCCGCCAGGCACAAATGCGTGCTAACAAAGAAGGTACGCAGTTCGCATCATTCGGTATCAATATCGTTATTCCGGCAAAATCAGGAATTAATAAGACAGTTGAAATCAGTGTGGCCAAGACCTGTAACAACCTGTCTGAGTTACCACCAATTCAAGTTGGGACTCGCATTGAAGTAGCCGGTATTCTAATGTTTCACAAAAAGGGAGAAGCATTATACCTTAACCTGTCTGCAACTGGCATTAACACATTCAATGCAAGCAATAACGACGGCATTACCGGTACGATGGAGTTCAGAGGTACTTTAGGCAAACAAATTGAGGACAAGACAACTAAAAGTGGTAAGTCCTTTACGGTGTTTTCCGCTTATAGTAGCGAAAAGGATGGAGATAATTACACCTATACTTGGGTACGCTTTATGCAATTCGACAAAAGAAAAGAAGCATGGATGCAACCCAAAGCCGGAATCAATGCTAAGGGGGATTTGGAATTAGGTGTGTACAATAACAGACTTGACCTTACATGCCGCATAAGCGAATGCTCTCTTTGGGAGAAAAGCTCTAACTCTTACCAACACTAATGATTATGACAGGTAAAAAGATTTATAATTCAGATGGCCGTAGCAGTGAAGATAAGGCCTTGGATAAATTCGCAGAGATGATGATCGAGAAAATCAAGACCTTGCAGAACGACTGGAAGAAGCCTTGGTTTACTGACAAATCCATCTCCTGGCCAAGAAATCTTTCTGGCCGCGAATACAATGGAATGAATGCACTCTTACTCATGATGCACTGTGAGAAACAGGGATATAAACTGCCTGTATTTTGTACTTTTGACCGTGTAGCCGGTCTGAACTATACCAAAGACAAGCAGGGAGTCCGTCAGCAGATAAAGGATAACAATGGTCAGGAATTGCCAAAGGTTTCCATTCTGAAAGGAGAAAAGAGTTTCCCGGTGTTCATCACGACATTCACTGTTGTCGATAAAGAGACAAAAGAGAAAATTAAATACGATGACTATAAACAGCTGAGTGAGGAGGAAAAGAAAGGTTACAACGTCTATCCGAAGCTTCAGGTATATAATGTGTTCAATGTGGCTCAGACCAATCTTCAGGAAGCTCGTCCTGATTTATATAAGAAACTTGCTGATGCAGGAAAACAGATACGTCCACAATCTGAAGGTGAAGAATTTTCCTTTGCTCCTATTGACCAGATAATAAAGGATAATGGATGGATCTGCCCTATCAAGCCTACTTACGGAGACAGTGCCTACTACAGCATTTCAAAGAATGAGATTGTCGTTCCTGAGAAAAAGCAGTTCAAGGATGGTGAGTCATTCTATACCAACCTGGGGCATGAGATGGCCCATTCCACAGGAGCAGAGAATCAGTTGGGAAGACTACAGCCAACGTCCTTTGGTAGTAAGGAGTATGCCCGGGAAGAGCTTGTGGCCGAGCTAAGTGCAGCCCTCGTCGCACAACGCTATGGTATGACCAAGCATCTGAAAGAAGACAGTGCCAGTTACCTCAAAAGCTGGCTTGACAGCTTGAATGAATCTCCGGAATTCATCAAAACTACACTGACAGATGTGAAAAAAGCATCAAGTATGATTACAAAATGTATTGATGACATGCAACAGAAAATTGACCAGGAACAAAACATAGAAGTAGTCCAAAGTAATAGCCAAGAGCCTGTGTACTATGCTTCTGTAGCCTACCTTCAAATGGGTGAAGACACAGACAGACTTGACAAGCTACAAGAAAAGGGCGATTATGAGGCACTATTGAAGGAAGCCATTGAGTACGATGCCGGTGATGCCATAGACCTGTCCAACACTTACCTGTCTCCTACAAAATACCGTGGAGATGACCTGTTGGTGGAGAACGAACACTATGCCGTGATATATAACCCGTCTGTTGGAGGTACCTATGATGTGATGCGTAAAGTCTCAGCTGAAGAAGTCAGACAGAACATCAACCGTTATGGATTGCCTGATAACGCCACTGCTGATGTCAAGTCCATTACTGAAAAACAGGAACAGAAAATGGAAACTGTCGCACAAGAAGAGACTCACTTTCATCGAGGAAGATAATGTTTAATCTCTATTGAAGGCTGTTATCACCAATAACAGCTTTTCTTTATGTACAGACTCAGATTTTATTGCTGATAAATTTAACAAGTATAGGCAAAATATAAATTCTTATTTTATAAGCAATTACAATTCATTCAGTATAATTTTTAACGTAAACCAAATTTATAATAAATATGGATTCTATAAAATTAAAATTTAGAGCTTCGACTAAGCCCAATAAGGAGGGGGTCCTTTTCTTCCAGATTATTCATAACCGCATAATTAGACGCATAAATGCAGGTTATTATATTTATCC
>NZ_JADYTF010000229.1 GCF_021530995.1 Bacteroides caecigallinarum | reverse complement strand
CCCTCAGCTCATCCAGAAGCTTTTCAACGCTTATTGGTGCGGACCTCCATCTGGTGTTACCCAGACTTCATCCTGGCCAAGGGTAGATCACTTGGTTTCGCGTCTACTACCGCTGACTTGACGCCCTGTTCAGACTCGCTTTCGCTTCGGATCCGGGTCTTGTGACCCTTAACCTTGCCAACGACAGTAACTCGTAGGTTCATTATGCAAAAGGCACGCTGTCACTCCTGAAAGGAGCTCCAACCGCTTGTAGGCGCACGGTTTCAGGTACTATTTCACTCTTCTGTTCGAAGTGCTTTTCACCTTTCCTTCACAGTACTGGTTCACTATCGGTCTCTCGGGAGTATTTAGCCTTACCGGATGGTCCCGGCTGATTCACGCAGAATTCCTCGTGTTCCGCGCTACTCAGGATACCACTATGCTTCGTCTTGTTTCGAATACAGGACTGTCACCTTCTATGGTCGAACTTTCCAGATCGTTCTTCTCACAAGATTTCTTGCAATGTCGTGGTCCTACAACCCCAACCATGCCGTAACATGGGTGGTTTGGGCTCTTCCCCGTTCGCTCGCCACTACTGGGGGAATCATTGTTATTTTCTTTTCCTGCAGGTACTAAGATGTTTCAGTTCCCTGCGTTAGCCCCTTACAAAGTAAGGTGATATCCCTTCAGGATATCGGGTTGTCCCATTCGGAAATTCACGGATCAAGGGTTATTTGCACCTCCCCGTGACTTATCGCAGCTTATCACGTCCTTCATCGCCTCCGAGAGCCAAGGCATCCGCCATGCGCCCTTAATTACTTTTGTTATCACGTACACACTCTGTATATTACAACAGAGCGGATGATATATACTTTTAGCTCTTTTGGTTTTGACCAAATTTTTACTTTTTCAGCTTGTTACATCATGTCAAAGATCTTTTTAATGTGAAGGTTACGGAGTCGGACCGTTTTTCCGGGGCCGGCCTTTTGTTTTAGGCTCCCCTGCCTCCTATATCTAATTAAACAAACTTGCCTGTAGTACAAGAAGCATAAACCTTCTTGATCTTTTCTACGGTATCTCTCCAGAAAGGAGGTGTTCCAGCCGCACCTTCCGGTACGGCTACCTTGTTACGACTTAGCCCCAATTACCAGTGTTACCCTAGGGCGCTCCTTGCGGTTACGCACTTCAGGTACTCCCGGCTTTCATGGCTTGACGGGCGGTGTGTACAAGGCCCGGGAACGTATTCACCGCGCCGTGGCTGATGCGCGATTACTAGCGAATCCAGCTTCGTGGAGTCGGGTTGCAGACTCCAGTCCGAACTGAGAGAGGCTTTTGGGATTGGCCAACCGTCGCCGGCAAGCTGCCTTCTGTACCCCCCATTGTAACACGTGTGTAGCCCCGGACGTAAGGGCCGTGCTGATTTGACGTCATCCCCACCTTCCTCACATCTTACGATGGCAGTACCGCCAGAGTCCTCAGC
>NZ_JADYTF010000228.1 GCF_021530995.1 Bacteroides caecigallinarum | reverse complement strand
CCCACGCATGATATAGAAAACTGCTGTTCATAATTGTACGTTTGCTTGTGCTTATTCAAATATACAATTTGTGCAGCGGTTTTCTTCTTTAATAAACTATCACGCGAAATGTCGGATGAACCTAAAAAAAGACGAGTGAAACAAACGATAATTCTTATGAATATTTTTGTTTCACTCGTCTTATATTATTCAGCCTTCAACTCCACCACTTCACGTATAAGATACGTTCCATCATATTCAGCGGCAAAGCCATCGTCCCACTTTCCGTTATATTCAAGTCTTAATGTGGCTTTTACGGGCTTGCCGTTTTTCTGACCTTTAGTTATCTTGTCATACTTTTCAAGCAACTGACCGGTCTTGTCAACAATCCAGAATTCTCTGTCGCTGCCGGAAGGAGTAAACGCTCTCACTTCATGTCCAATTCTTAATTCGCCTTCCATCGTATAGAGCAGGTCCATTGAAGTTGAATCCGTATCTGTGTCACACAGTTCGATACTGTTTTCGTCAAACAGAGGTGCATCCTGACCTATTTCCATAAAGACAGCCTTGTCCGGAGCATTATCGTATATCTCAAAATATCTCATTCCGCTATTACCCGTTCCCCAACCATTGCACGTACTCGGAACAGGTTCATGTTTCTTCAAACTGTCTATCATCTCAGCATAATCACCGTCAGGGAGCATTACATATCTGCGTACCCCACTACGGCCAGAAGCTGTTTCTTCAAATCTGCATGTCTGACTTTTATCCCAGTCTGCGGAACTTGAGAGTTTATCTATAACTTCGTCTATACGTTTATTCTTCAATTGGAATATCCTAATTAAAGCATGAGGAGCAACATCACCGTTTCTCACCATTACTACCCCAGGAAGTAACGGATCGACCAACAGCCTTATATCATCATTACTTTGAGCCATCAGTTTCAAACCGGCTCCGGAAATTTCTTTCCATTCAAATCCTTCGTATGGTTTTCTTGAAGGACTTTTCTTCATTACATCTCCATTGCAGCGTGCGTAAGTAGCAATTCTGTCTCTATCTTTCAATACCAAAGTATCATTTTTCAAACTTATAATATCGAATGTATCGGCAAATAATATTGTCTGCCCGTTACCAATACTTTCACCATTCAGAATAAGTTTGTTCCCATGCTTTTCCCATCCATGATATTTCAAGGTTTCCATCCCTAGAGACTCCGCTATACCATTATCTTTAATACAAACGCCTTGCACATAAGGCGTATCCGGAGGTAAAACTTCAATCCAGTTTCCTTTTAAATCACGTTCGCCTGTTGTACAGGAACAAATTACCAATAGTAATAACAAAACAAACTGTTTCATATTTAAATTTCCATTTAAAATCCAAACAAAGTTGGATAATTCATTATTAATTAACTTTAGTTTTATATCTTTGTATCAGGATGTTAAGAGGAAGTAGGCTCTGCTGAGGAGCAACCTGCCAGCAATAAACATCC
>NZ_JADYTF010000227.1 GCF_021530995.1 Bacteroides caecigallinarum | reverse complement strand
TAAGCATTCAAATCAACAAAGCGAAAGGCTCGGCTGACACGGGCGCATCCGACCACATAGAACGTAAGACCATACCCAAGAACGCAGACCCTACACGTACACATCTCAACCGTGAACTGGTGGAGTTCCCTGATGGAGTGTCCGACCGTACCGAAGCGATAAGCCACCGTATCCGTACGGCAGGCATCAAACGTAAGATAACCCCCGACCAAGTGCGGGCAATTAGAATCGTGCTTTCGGGTACGCACGAGGATATGATGAAAATACAGGACGAGGGCAGACTAAACGAATGGTGCGATGACAACCTGCAATGGCTGCACCGCACATTCGGAAAAGAGAACACTGTTTCGGCAGTACTGCACATGGACGAGCACACGCCGCACATCCACGCCACGGTCGTGCCGATAGTGACGAGCGAACGCAGGAAAGCAAGGAAGAAGCAGACAGACGGCAAACGCACCTACCGCAAGAAAGCCAACGCCGTACGCCTGTGCGCCGATGACCTCCTGACCCGTGAACGGCTTGTCGCCTACCACGACAGCTACGCCGCAGTGATGGCGAAGTACGGATTGCAGCGTGGCATACGAGGTTCGGAAGCACGGCATACCACTACCGCCCAATACTACCGTGAACTGAAACGGCAGACGGGAGAGCTTGAAGCCAACGTAAGGCAGTTGCAGACCGAGCAGCTACAGGCGGAACGGCAGCTTGACGAAGTACGGAAAGAAATCAAGTTGGAGAAGCTGGAAGCCGCCAAGACCGAGGCGAAAGCCGCACTCGTGGCAAAGGTCGGTTCTCTTCTGGGCAGCAATAAGTTAAAAGCGGAAAGGGATGAAATGCAGCAACGTATATCTGCCCTTGAAAGTCAGAATGAAGAATTGATACAGTATATTGAAACAATGGAACGGGAACATATAGAAGACCGCACCAAGTTCAACGAGTATATGGACAAGATACAGCGTTACTTCCCTCATGTGGAAAAGCTGTTGCCGTTGATTGACTTCTGCCGGAACACCTTGAAATTCTCTGAAAGGGTAATCCAAGAGTTGTGCAAGTTGAAGAAAGTCAGGTTGAAAGGCGATTTCTATTCTCCTGAATTCAACCGAAAGTTTCGTGACGAGGGTGCGGCATTCTCATTTGAGGAGGACAAAGATAGGAAAGGTTACTATCATATATGCGTGAATGACATTCCGCTTGTGCAATGGTTCAGGCAGAAAGCACATGAATGGAGAAACGGTTTGGGGATTGCACCTACAAAGCAGGATAAGGGGCTAAAGAGAGTGTTCTAAATTCCACTTCAAAAATAAATGAAAGCATTAGAAGATAGGAGATTATCGCAAAAATCCCCTATCTTTCCTCTAAAATGATTTACGGTAGAATGATTCCAAAGGCTTCCATTGGTATATTCATATGAATAAAGGCAATAAAATATTTACCGGCAGCATATTGTTGTCGGTAATAATTTTTTATAAGT
>NZ_JADYTF010000226.1 GCF_021530995.1 Bacteroides caecigallinarum | reverse complement strand
GAGAATAGCTAAAATGCCGTTATGGGCGGAGAGCCGTATACATGGAGACGTGTACGTACGGTTCGGAGGCAGGCTGTCGGAAACCTACCACCGTAAGGTGGCATGGCGCCGACAGCCGAGCCTACAGATTACAAAAGAAAAGCTCAATCAGGATATGGAAAATCTTGTCGCACGTCTTGGCAGCATAGAAGAGTTCAAAGGATGCAACATCTAAAAAAAGAAGAATCATGAAACGAAATATCATTACCATAGAAGGAAAATCGGTAACCGTAACCGGTAACGATGTATGGATGACGGCATGGGAAATCGGAGAACTGTTCAATGTGACAACAACAGCTGTTAATGCGGCTATCCGGGCAATCCTGAAAACGGACGTGCTGAATGACTTTGAGGTGTGCCGGTATGTCCGGCTGGAAAACGGTCTGAATGCCGATGTCTATTCCCTTGAAATCATTATACCGATAGCGTTCCGCCTGAATACCTATTATACCCATGTGTTCCGTTCGTGGCTTTTACGGAAAGCGTACGCCAAAGAACAGAAGGATACCTATATGCTGTTTGTGCCGATAGCCAAAGGAGGCCATTGCTGAGAACGGAACAAACGCAAGCAAGAACGGACAACCGGATGACGGCTGTCCGTTCTTGCTTTTGGTCGGAGGTTATCTGAAAGGTTTCCGATAGTTCGCTTCCAGTACCTCACGCAGTCCCGATTCGGGATACAGCGCCTTTCCGCCTAAAATGATATAAGGCAGCAGCCGTTCGTTACGGTATTCCTGAAGAGTACGGCGGCTTACCCGTAAAAGGTCTGCCACTTCCTTGTCCGTCAGGTACACCTCACCGTCAAGCGGCGGGCGGTAACTCTCCAGAAACCCGCTGAGCCATCTGGAGCTTTTTCTCATTTTCTGCAATATGGAAGCGACCTTTTCGTCTTCCATCGTGATGATTTCATTGTTCTCGTTCATGTTACTTCGGATTTAGCGGTGAATATTCGGTTATTTGCCGCCGGGGTGGATTATGCCTACAAGCGGAATCAGCCGCTTGACCTCTTCCGGCTTGTAAAAGAACTTATGCCCGATCTGTGAATAGCCGATGAATCCCTTGTCACGCAGTTTCTGCAAGGTGCGCTGGCTTATCCGTAACCGGTTACACACTTCGTCGCCCGTGAGCCAACGGGCAAGGCGTTTCCCGTCCCCCTTGCGCTGCAAGGCGGTCACTTTTTCCACAAAGGCGTCCCACTGCGCCATCAGTTCCTCGAAGGTCTTTTTCTCAATAGATACCGTTTCCATAAGAATTTGATTTTAGTTCCGTGCAAAGGTAACGACGCAGGCAGAAAAAGATTCCATATTCTGCTAACTGGCAACTTGTTGCGCCGTTTGTCCGGGTAACGGAGCCATTTCTCAAAAAAATCTCACGTGAGCCACGTAGTGAGTTGTTAAAGCCCCTTTTGTTTATTGCTGAACTTTGCCGCAGGAACA
>NZ_JADYTF010000225.1 GCF_021530995.1 Bacteroides caecigallinarum | reverse complement strand
GTAAGCATTCAGTAAACCCCGTATGATTAGAACTGGTAAAGCCGGCATAGATTGTCTATTAAAAATTTCGACTTGTCTCTGAAAATGTTGAAGATATTCGACGATTTCTATCAGGATCTATTAAAAGCTAGGATTTTTCTCCGAAAAAGTCGAAGACATTAATACATACCTGTGACTTTTTCGGAGATTCTTTAAATAATCTTCTTGTCTTTTAAAGATGATGGCAGTAATTCTGCAATGTCCTTGGAGTAATCACTGTCGTATTCATGTACGTGGTTAAGGAAATAGTTCATCCAGCCCTTGAAGTCCACATCGGCAGCCTTGCAGCACCCCATGAATGAATAGATAACAGCAGCATCTTCAGCTGCGTCATGATTACCACAGAATAAAAAATTCTTCCTGCCGACCGCTATGGGGCGCGCTGAATTTTCTATCAGATTATTGTCTATACAATATTTACCGTCCATTGTATAATGTGCCAGCTGGCGCACATGATTAAGGAAGTAGTGCATGGCTTGTCCTATCGGACTTTTAGGAAGAACCTTACCATACTCCGCAAGACACCATTTCTCAAACGAACAGATTATAGGATATGCAAGCCGTTTACGCAGTTCCATACGCTGCTGTGCATTCATGTTGTCGTCATCGGCTATACGTTCCACGTCATAGAGCATGCCTATAATGGTCATGGCATACTCCGCCCTGGCCTTGTCATGCTTCAAAGCCCTCTCAAAGTAGCGTCTGGCATGTGCCCAACAGCATATGACGATGATACCTTTTATCTTTTCAAGTGTACCATAAGCGGCATACCCGTCCGTCTGTATGGCACCTTGATAATCCTTGAAGAGTTCCAGAGCCACTTTCATACTTCTGGAACCGTCATGATAGAAGAAGAAAACCTGGTTGTTCATCACACTCCGTACCAGCCAAAGATATCCTTTTATTGTCTGATGCTTCTCGTTGTTGATTATAGGTATCGTCGTCTCATCAGACTGGACATAATCGGAAGACAGAACCAGTTCCTTCAACCGGTAATAGGCGGGGCGCATCAGGTCGGCCACTTCATGGAACCAGGCTTCAATAGTGGATGGCGGCAGGCTGATACCTATACGCTTGAACATCTGTATCTGCCGGTAGAACGGAAGATGGTCCACATATTTGCCGACCATAAGTTCTGTAAGCAGTGAAGCACTTGCATAACTCTTAGGTATCGGTTCGTTTTTCACCGGAGCAGTGATAATCCGGTTTGTATCCTTGCGCATGCCTTTGTGTCTGACAGTAACCCGGACATACAGTTCTGCCGGTTTATATTCAAGATGTTCGGAAGTTTCCGTTTCATTAAACAGCACCCATTGGTCCTCATGACCAAGATAGCCCTCCGGATAGATATGTTCTTCCTCACGGCGGAGATGCTCAGGCAGCTTTTGGCGGACGGGAACTTTTTTCTCGTGTTCCCTGACCTTAATCCGCTTATACTCGCTTACCTCTTTTATGGCCTGGCGGG
>NZ_JADYTF010000224.1 GCF_021530995.1 Bacteroides caecigallinarum | reverse complement strand
ATTATATGGTACACATATATAGAAACTTTTTATATGTAATCTCATTACTATCGGTAACGAGCTTCTGCGGATGTGGATGTTCTGAACAAAACACAGGCGGCGCTCAGAATAATGAAGATATAGAAAATTATGACGTAAAAGCATATTTGACTACTACAAACAGAGCCTATGATCTAACTGAAAAATATATAAATTTCAGCGACAAAGATCCAATGTCTCCCAATACTATTACACTAAATCCTAATGTAAAGTATCAAGAAATTGATGGATTTGGTGCTGCCATAACGGGATCAACTTCATACAATCTGTCTTTAATGCCAGAAGAAAAAAGAAATGAATTCTTGGAAGAAACCTTCTCGCCACAGAAATATGGATTTAGCTATGTAAGAATCTCTATAGGTTGTTCAGATTTTTCTTTAAGCGATTACACATGTTGTGACACTAAAGGTCTTGAAAATTTTGCATTAACCATAGAAGAAACCAAATATGTAATTCCTACATTAAAACAGATATTAAAGATTAATCCTGATTTAAAAATAATGGGAACCCCTTGGACTTGTCCCAAATGGATGAAAGTAAAAAGTCTTGAGGAAAGAGTTCCTTATGATTCCTGGACAGGAGGTCAATTAAATCCGGAATACTATCAGGACTACGCCCAATATTTTGTAAAATGGATAAAAGCATTCAATGAAGCAGGTGTAAATATATACAGTATTACTCCACAGAATGAACCTCTTAACCGTGGCAATTCTGCATCATTGTTTATGGGATGGCAAGAAGAAAGAGATTTCGTAAAGACTGCACTTGGACCGGCCCTAAAGGCTGCAGGTCTGAATGTTAAAATCTATGCTTTTGACCACAACTATAATTATGACAATATGGCTGAACAGCAAAAATATCCTCTAAAAATATATGAAGACACAGAGGCTTCAAAATATTTTGCAGGTGCAGCATATCATAATTATGGAGGAAATAAAAACGAACTTCTAAACATTCATAATTCTGCTCCGGAAAAAGAACTCGTATTTTCCGAGGCTTCTATTGGAGAATGGAATGACGGCAGAGAACTTGACAAATCATTGTTAAGAGATATGGAAGAAATAACACTGGGAACTGTCAATAACTGGTGCAAAGCTTCTATTGTATGGAATTTAATGCTTGACAATGATCAAGGTCCACATGGAGGTCCTGGTGCGTGTGCTACTTGTTATGGAGCTGTAGATGTAGATAATGAATCATACTCTATAGTAACACGAAATTCTCATTATTACATTATGGCTCATATGGGAAGCGTTGTAAGACCAGGAGCCATAAGAATAAAATCGGATGGTTATACCAGAGAAGGACTAACCTATTCTGCATTTGAAAATACAGATGGAACTTATGCTTTTGTTGTTTGTAATAACAATGCAGAAGAGTTAAACCTGACTATCAACGATGGAAACAATAACTTTGCATATATTATTCCTGCAAGCTCTATCGTTTCATTTAATTGGAAAAAATAGATTATAAAC
>NZ_JADYTF010000223.1 GCF_021530995.1 Bacteroides caecigallinarum | reverse complement strand
ACGGCAAGGAGAAGTATGAGCTGCTGCAGCCGGTTTATTCGCTGAACCTGGTGAACGATGTGTTCGAACCGGAAATGGAGAGCTATTATCACGACTACAGGATTGTGTGCATGGAAAAGACCGACAGGGTGATTGACGGACTGAGGTTCGTGTTCGTGGAACTTCCGAAATTCAAACCGCAGACTTTCAGCCAGAAGAAGATGCACGTGCTATGGCTGAGGTATCTTACGGAGATAGACGAGAATACGCGGGAAATTCCTAAGGAGCTGATGGACAATCCGGAAATAAATAAGGCCGTGACACAAATCCAGGAATCGGCTTTCAGCGATGCGCAACTGCTGGGATATGATGATTTCTGGGATGCCGTAAGGGTGGAGAAGACCATAGTGAGTGATGCGGAAAGAAAAGGCATGGCGCAGGGCATTGAAAAAGGCATAGCGCAGGGAATTGAAATAACTGAAGCGAAATGGCGTGAAGAAAAAAACGCAATAGTACGTAACCTGAAATCATTGGGACTGGCTACAGAACAGATTCAGGCTGCTACAGGACTTACAGCAGAAGAGATAGAGAACTTATAAACTCAACAACTCACATGAAATACCCTATAGGAATACAGAATTTTGAAGAGATACGCGAAGGCGGTTATCTTTATATCGACAAGACAGACATGATGTTTGATCTGGTGGATAATGGTAAGTATTATTTCCTGAGCCGTCCGCGCAGGTTCGGAAAGAGTCTTCTTATCTCCACGCTGGAGACTTATTTCAGCGGAAAGAGGGAGATGTTCGAGGGGCTGAAGATTGCGGAACTGGAAAAGGAATGGACGGTATATCCTGTACTGCATCTGGACCTGAATACGAAGCGATATGAGAATAAGGCTTCGCTTCTGGAAATTCTGAACATGCACCTTGAGATGTGGGAGGCTGAATACGGTGACGAGAAGAAAGACAGGTCGCCTGAGGAGAGATTTATGTACGTGATAAGGTGTGCGTATGAGAAGACAGGAAAGCAGGTGGTTATCCTGGTGGACGAATATGACAAGCCGATGCTGCAGGCCATAGATGACGAGGAGTTGCAGAATGAGTACAGGAGTACGTTGAAGGCTTTCTATGGGGCGTTGAAGTCGATGGACAGATATATCAGGTTCGCCCTGCTTACGGGGGTGACGAAGTTCGGAAAGGTGAGTGTGTTCAGCGACCTGAACAATCTGAGGGATATATCGATGGAGTTTGCATATATCGGCATTTGCGGTATCACGGAGGAGGAACTGCATTCCGAGTTCAAGGAAGGCATAAAGGAGCTGGGGACAGCAAACGATATGTCGGAAGAGGAAACGAAGGCGGAACTGAAGGAACTGTACGACGGGTATCACTTCAACGAGGATTGTGTGGATATTTATAACCTGTCAGGTTTAATGATTACTCTGGATTCTAAACAGTTAATGAGTAATTGGATAGAGGTTGGAACGCCTTCGTTTCTGGTGAAAATGCTTAAAAAGAGAGATTCTGACTTTGGAGATTTGGAAGGGGTTGAGATAGACGGCAGTCTGCTGGATAGTAACGATACTGCATCGAAAAATCTTATTCCGGTGATTTATCAGAGCGGGTATCTGACGATTAAAGATTACGATAAGAAATCGAATATCTACAAGCTGGGGTTCCCGAACAAGCATGTGAAGAATGCCTTCATGACAT
>NZ_JADYTF010000222.1 GCF_021530995.1 Bacteroides caecigallinarum | reverse complement strand
ATAATAATACCAGATAATGATCATTCACGATATGAGCATCTCAATTCAATAATATATAATATAAAATGCAGAATGAAGCATTATTATTATATATTAGATTTATATAAAAACAGAGAATATACGATTGAAGAAATTATCAAAGCATTCCAAGGTGAAACAGCAGATGGCAAAGGAGTATTTGAATATTTACGTAATCAAGTGCATAGACTTAAACAGTTAGGCAGACAACGATGCAGTGAAACAATGGAATCAACTCTACGAAGCTTTATGAAATTTAGAGGTGGGATTGATTTAAGTTTATCAAATCTTTCTGCTAATATTTTTGAACAATATGAAGCTTATCTTAAAGGTAAAGGAGTAACGCGAAATACAAGTTCTTTTTATATGCGCAACTTTCGAACAGCCTATAAATTAGCCGTAGAAGAGGGATTAACAAATGATAATCAACCATTTCGTAAAGTTTATACCGGGATAGACAAAACACTAAAACGAGCAATAACAATAGATGATATACGTCGAATTAAATCATTAGATTTAAATAGTCGTCCACCGCTGGATTATGCTAAAGACATGCTACTTTTCAGTTTTTACATGAGAGGTATGAGTTTCGTTGATATGGCATACTTACGAAAAAAAGACTTAGTAAATGGTTATATTAGTTATAGACGTAAAAAAACAGGACAACATCTTACAATTGAAATAACTAATGAGGCACAATGTATTATCTCTAAATATATAAATACGACACAATATGTATTACCTATCATAACTACAGAAGATATAGATGCTCGTAAACAATATATCACCCAATTAATTCGAGTAAATAGACACTTAAAAGTTATCGGTAAAATGGTAAACCTACCTATTCCGTTATCTACTTATGTTGTACGACATGCATGGGCTACAATAGCTAGAGACAAAGGAATAAATATTTCAATAATAAGTGAAGGACTAGGGCACAACAATGAAATGACCACTCGCATTTATCTCGATTCGATACGAGCTTCAAAAGTAGATGAAGCCAACCGCTCCATTTTAGATGAACTCTAAATCCTTATAAATACAAAAAGGATATGTTTATCAATAATGATTATCTCTATTGCAGAGATAATAAATCCCATGCAAATATAAAAAATTTTTTTTGTAACCCGAAGTTTTTAGTTACAAAAATATAAATCTTCTATAGTTTTATATGAAAATCCATATATCTTTCTTAATAAATAGTTTTATAAACCTTTTATTTGCTCATTTTTATAATATTATTCAATATAGAATATTTCATAATCTTACAAAGTTTATCATTTTCTATAAGATCTGATAGATAACCCATTGTTTCATAACTGTTTATCAATAATGCATATCTCTGCAATAGAGATAATCTGTGATTAATTTGAATATCTAATTCATTTTAAAGCAAATGAATTCTAACAGTAAATCCAACGGATTTGGGAACGGTTCTTTATTAACTGGTCCTCATAATGATTCGTTAGTCAATGGGACTAACGACCGCGAAGCGTGTCCAAAACGTTGGATTGCAGTTCTAGTTAAAATGAATACAGAGAAAAAAGTAGGTGAACAATTAAATAAATTAAACATTGAAAATTACGTCCCAACTCAAATCGAAATACACCAATGGAGTGATAGGAAAAAAAAAGTCAACAGAATTGTGATTCCAATGGTGGTGTTTGTATATCTAAGTG
>NZ_JADYTF010000221.1 GCF_021530995.1 Bacteroides caecigallinarum | reverse complement strand
GAATAAAACAATTTATATTTACGTTCCACAAAAAGCGAATAAGCAACTTGCATTAATTGCTTATGATATATAGTATTCTTATTTTTACATTTATCTATATCATCCTTAAATTCTTCTAAAAATTTCTTTTTTATATTAATAAAAGATTCTGATTTAGGAATATTATTATGTTCAAAACTAAAGAACCTATTAACGATACAAGTTTCAGGGGGGAGAAAAATTTTATATTTTCTAAAGAATCTAATCATAAATTCCCAATCCTGATGTCTTGTATAACTTTCATCAAAACCTTTTAAATCAATGCAAACTTCTTTTCTAAATAAAAGAGTTGAACTGTTAAATCTTGCTGTTTCAAGCAACATTTCTTCTAGAAGATTCCCAGATTTCTTGTTATTAGTTATTTTTTCTCTTCTCCCTTTAAATAGCATATTACAATAACAACCGCCCCATGTGTTATCAAGCTGTTCTAAAGCTTTCACTTGAATTGCTATCTTATTTGGCGTAAATTCATCATCATCATCAAGAAATGCAATATATACTCCATCAGAATTTTTTATGCCAGTATTTCTCGCAGCTGCCCCATTTTTATTTGTTTCGTGTTTTAAATAATGAAAATTTTTTAATGACAAATATTCATGAATAACCTTTTCAGTTTTTATTTGATTTTCTGTACCTAATCCGTTGTCATCTACAACTATTAACTCTATATTATCATATGTTTGATTTAAAACACTATCTATAGCCCTTTTTAAATTTGTGGGTCTTGAATATGTTGGAATAATAACACTTACTAGTTTATCCATAATTTATATTATCACTATTAATATACTCCTAAAAACTAAATATTATTAATTATTAATTCAGGGATAATATTAGAAATAAAAACTTATTATTAGATTATTAGTCTCCTCTGAACACATCCCTCGTATACACCTTCTCCTTCACGTCGTCCTATCTGTTCGCTATAATGGTGCCACTCATACGTCTGAAATCCTCAAGGTTGTTCACTATTTTCGTTCCAAAGAAAGTAGTGCCATCCTCCAGCGCAGGTTCGTATATTATCACTGTAGCTCCCTTGGCCTATATTCGCTTCATCACCCCCTTTATTGAGCTCTGTCGGAAGTTGTCACTGTTCGATTTCATTGTCAGACAGTATACTCAGATAACGTATTCTTTCTCATGCAGTAACCTACTAGTGTGTACTCTTGATAACCATTACAGCGTCCAGATTTACTTCCTGTACCATGTCTATAACCTCTTCAACATGCGATGTATCGAAATAGTTCTCATTGGGATTATAGTTGGTTAGTGCTGCTATTACTACGAACTCTGCATCTTTGTATGCTGAAGCACCGTCCAGTGTAGCTTGCAGGTCAAGTTTCTTCTCGGTCAGATACTTCTATATATAATCATCCTGTATCGGTGAAATTCTATTGTTAATCTTCTCCACCTTTTCCGATATCTCGTCCACTGCTGTTACACGATGATACTGTGCCAACAATGTGGCTATCGACAGGTCCACATATCCGTTTCCTGCTACGGCGATGTTCTTTTTCATGGTTGTATTAATATAAATAAACTAAATAATACAATTCCTTTGTAAATACTTTAGGCTATTATTTCTTAATATATCAAGCTTAGCATTTACTTCTTTATATATTATATTACTATAATTCTCATCAATTTTACTTTGAGGAGGTAATAAATAACTTGATAATCCTAAATATTCAAGTAGAG
>NZ_JADYTF010000220.1 GCF_021530995.1 Bacteroides caecigallinarum | reverse complement strand
CTCCTGGGTACATTAGCTTATAATGTGGGACCGTTCCGGCTCTTGGGCAGCGGAAAGATACCCAAAAGCAAGCTGATCCGAAAGCTGGAAGCCGGTGACAGGGACATCTATAAGGAGTATATATCCTACTGCCACTACAAGGGGCGGAAAATCCGCTCGATAGAGCGGCGACGGAAGATGGAATTTCTGCTGCTGTTCAAGAAGTAGCGGTAAGGGAGAGCTTCACCCAAATGGTGGGGTTCTCCCTTTGTCATTTTCAGGAAAGGTTTTGCTTTGCTCCGGGAAAAGACCTATTTTTGTATCACTTTTTTTGAAACAGAAAAAACAATCATGGAAAATTATATGGCAAAAGCAGCGGATGCCTTTCTGACAGGGCGTCCGTATGGCATACGTCTTGACTTCAAACACAAGGGTTTCGCTCTTTTCAACTACAACATGAACGAGCTTGGCAACCATCTTCCCGGCAGACTGGAAACGCTTCCGCTGGAGGATTTTGACGTGGAGGATATTCCGCTGTGCGGGGAACGGATTGTCCGAAAGGAAAACATAACGGACATCTTTTTCTACGATGAGAAGAGCAACCCGTATTCGGACAACCGTGTTGATATGAAGAAACTGAAAGCATACAACAAATATATTTATCCGCTTTCACTTATTCTGAATAGAAATCTGTAAGATGGGAACAAAAAAGACTTCCGTTAGTGGAAGTCTTTGGAACAGCGGTTTCTTTGCTACTTTCTTTGTCCGCCTTCTGCTCACCGAAAGAAAGTAGGGCGGCTCTCGCCGCCTCTGCCTAAAGTCGGGTGTAAAGTCCCGTTACATCCGTGAAAATCTGCTGGAGCATATCAAAGTACACTCCCTCGTATTTGGCTATCTCCTTGACCTTGATGTCCGCATACTTCGTCAGTGTCTGACGATAGAAATACATGGTGTATGTATCCGTGTCTTCATCCAATATGATTTTCAGTCTGTTGGCTGACGTTTTGTTCCTTGCAAGGCTCATTTGTAGTCCGTTGCCCAAATTGATATAGTTACGGCTTCCCGTCATGACGGTAAATCCATGACCGCCCAACTGCTGTAAGATTGTATTCGCTATCATCTGTATATGAATTTAAGTTATTGTCAATGGGTGGCTTTTGCCACCCGATTTTTTTTATACGTTCATGCTCTGCCTTATATGTTCCAATGTGCGCTCGGCAATGGGTCGTGTTTCCTCCGTCCAAAGGTCATAGTCATGTACGGATATTCCCACACTCTGCAAGTCACGGATATAGCCGGACACATAATCTCCTGTAGGGAGGTAAACGAACTGCATCCATGCGTCCCTGCTGTCTGTCAATATAAAATAGTATTTCATGTTCTTTCTTTTTTATGGGTTATCTGTTTCGGGGGTGGGCGGTATTGTGTACCGCCACACCTTTAGTATTCTTTCATTTCGGCAATGGGGGTATATTTTCTGAGCCATTCCACCACATGCACCATGTTGTATTCGGAAGTAATGACTGCCGTATGTTCGTTTATCGGGGTCATTCTTGTACTTTCGTAGCTCTCTATCCACTCCTTTAGTGTTGCCACATCACAAGTATCGGTACACATCATATCCAAAATTCTGATAGGGTCGCTGAATGTCACAATCAAAGTATCATAGTATGCTGTCATAATCTGTCCTCCTTTCCTTTTATCCATTCGTCACGCAGGTGTCTGCACTCTTCCAATGTCGGTCTAACGCAAGAGAAAAGTTCTCCGTCC
>NZ_JADYTF010000021.1 GCF_021530995.1 Bacteroides caecigallinarum | reverse complement strand
AAAAAGCTGGATTTTTATTTCAATATATGCCATTAAAGTGCTACTTTTGCATACGAAGAGTTCTTTGAAGGTTACGCAATGCGCAGAAGAATAAAACAGCAGATAACTAACTAATTCGTAACCTATTGCTACTATGAGTTGGTAACTGCAACTCATTTTCAATCACTTAGACCTTTTTCGTAATTTCTTTTTACAAAGGTACGAAAAAGTAATACATATTCCATAACGATGATTATTTATACAATGTTTTCACATTTTTTACGAATAAAACTATAAATAACTTTGTTTTTATGCATGAATTACAATAATAAGACGTATATTTGCGCCCGATATAGAATAATTATACAATGAAAAGTAAGAATAACAGGCTTGATGCCATAAAGATGATTATCTCCGTAAAAGAAATCGGAAGCCAGGACGAATTGCTTCGCGAGCTTAATAAAGAGGGTTACAGCCTGACACAAGCCACGCTGTCACGAGATCTTAAGCAGTTGAAAGTTGCCAAGGCCGCGAGCATGAACGGTAATTACGTTTATGTTCTACCAAACAACACAATGTATAAGCGAATGACAAATCCTCCTGGAGCAACAGAGATGATGCGACACAACGGATTTATGGGAATAGAATTCTCAGGAAACATTGCAGTAATTAAAACTCGTCCGGGATATGCCAGCAGTTTGGCATACGACATAGACAACCATGGCTTCGAAGAAATTTTAGGAACAATAGCCGGAGATGATACAATAATGATGGTAATCAAAGAAGGTTTCTCACATCATACTATAATTAATACGCTGAGCCAGATTATTCCAAACATCAACGAATATAAATAAAAAACATAATATATAACCAACAAGCTTACTAAGAATGGCTGAGAGATAAGTCATTCACCTTTAAATAGACCACAAAGATGGAAACAGAAAAACAGATAGACGTAATGGTGGCAGATGCAAGCCACGAAGTGTATGTGGACAGCATATTGGACACTATTAGAGAAGCTGCAAAGGTAAGAGGTACCGGAATAGCTGAAAGAACACACGAATACGTTGCCACAAAGATGAAAGAAGGCAAGGCTATCATTGCATTATGCGGTGACGACCTGGCAGGATTCACTTACATCGAATCATGGGGTAACAAGCAGTACGTGGCAACATCAGGACTTATCGTTCATCCAAAATACAGAGGATTGGGTCTGGCAAAACGTATCAAGCACGCATCTTTCACTCTTGCGCGTCTCCGCTGGCCAAAAGCCAAAATTTTCAGTCTTACTTCGGGAGCTGCAGTAATGAAAATGAATACTGAATTGGGATATGTGCCTGTAACATTCAACGAGCTGACTGACGACGAAGCTTTCTGGAAAGGTTGCGAAGGTTGTATCAACCACGAAATTCTTATGGCTAAAAACAGAAAATTCTGTATCTGTACAGCCATGTTATATGATCCTGCTTTACACCAGGACGATAAAATAAATAATTTCTAATTGTAAGTTTTTGAGTTTGTCAGTTCTTAAGTTGGTATATGATAACAGAACTTAAAAACTAAAAACTAAAAACTAAAAAACTAAAAACTTAAAAACTAAAAACTCATACATATATGGAAAAGAAAAAAGTAGTAGTCGCATTCAGCGGCGGACTTGATACATCGTTCACAGTGATGTATTTGGCAAAAGAAAAAGGATATGAAGTATATGCGGCATGTGCCAACACAGGTGGTTTCAGCCCTGAACAGCTGAAACAGAACGAAGAAAATGCCTATAAACTTGGAGCTGTAAAATATGTTACTCTTGATGTGACTCAGGAATACTACGAAAAGAGCTTGAAATATATGGTATTCGGTAATGTTCTCCGTAACGGTACATACCCTATCTCAGTTAGCTCAGAACGTATTTTCCAGGCTTTGGCTATTGCCCGTTACGCAAACGAAATCGGCGCGCATGCCATTGCACACGGTTCTACAGGTGCCGGTAACGACCAGGTTCGTTTCGACATGACATTCCTTGTAATGGCTCCGGGTGTGGAAATCATCACTCTTACACGTGATATGGCCTTGAGTCGCGAATACGAAATAAACTATCTGAAAGAACATGGTTTCGAGGCTGATTTCACAAAACTGAAATACTCTTACAACGTAGGTATTTGGGGAACATCAATCTGTGGTGGTGAAATCTTAGACTCAGCTCAGGGATTGCCTGAAAGCGCTTACCTGAAACAGGTTAAGAAATCAGGTTCAGAGGAATTGAGACTTGAATTCAAGAAAGGTGAAATCTGCGCTGTAAACGGCGAGCAGTTCGACGATAAGATCAAAGCTATCCAGAAGATAGAAGAAATCGGTGCAGCATACGGTATCGGTCGCGATATGCACGTAGGTGATACAATCATCGGTATCAAGGGACGTGTAGGATTCGAGGCTGCAGCTCCTATGCTTATCATCGGCGCACACAAGTTCCTTGAAAAATATACTTTGAGCAAATGGCAGCAGTACTGGAAAGACCAGGTTGCCAACTGGTATGGTATGTTCCTTCACGAAAGCCAGTATCTGGAACCTGTTATGCGCGACATCGAAGCTATGCTTACAGAAAGCCAGCGTAACGTAAACGGTACAGTTATTCTGGAATTGCGTCCTTACTGCTTCTCAACTGTAGGCGTTGATTCTAAGGATGACCTCGTAAAGAACAAATTCGGTGAATACGGCGAAATGCAGAAAGGCTGGACTGCCGATGATGCAAAAGGATTCATCAAAGTTCTTTCTACTCCGCTCAGAGCTTACTATGCTAACCATAAAGACGAGGCGGACGTATGATAAAAGCAGGTATTATTGGTGGAGCGGGATATACGG
The DNA here is from genome assembly GCF_021530995.1 of Bacteroides caecigallinarum. GTDB lineage: Bacteria > Bacteroidota > Bacteroidia > Bacteroidales > Bacteroidaceae > Phocaeicola > Phocaeicola faecigallinarum. The sequence continues at coordinate 33,923 of NZ_JADYTF010000021.1, read as the reverse complement.
CAGGCGAACTTATCCGCCTGCTTATCAATCATCCTGACGTAGAGATTGTATTTATAAACAGTTCAAGTAATGCCGGGAACAAGATTACAGACGTTCACGAAGGACTTTACGGCGAGACTGAACTTACATTTACAGACGAACTTCCTCTTGACACTATAGACGTCTTGTTCTTCTGTACTGCACATGGAGACACAAAGAAATTCATGGAAAGCCATAATGTTCCTGAAGACCTGAAGATTATCGACTTGTCAATGGACTACCGTATCAAGAGCGACGACCATGATTTCATATACGGACTGCCGGAACTGAACAGACGCACCATCTGCCATAGCAAGCATGTAGCCAATCCGGGATGCTTTGCCACTTGTATCCAGTTGGGACTTCTGCCTTTGGCAAAGAACCTGCTGCTCAATGGCGACGTAATGGTTAATGCCATAACAGGAAGTACCGGAGCCGGAGTAAAGCCTGGTGCCACAAGCCACTTCAGCTGGCGTAACAATAACATGAGCATCTACAAACCGTTCCAGCATCAGCATGTTCCAGAAATCAAGCAGTCACTGTGCCAGCTTCAGAACAGTTTCGATTCTGATATAGATTTTATTCCTTACCGTGGCGACTTCGCACGAGGTATCTTCGCTACAATTGTGGTAAAGACCAAAGTAGAGCTTGCAGAATTGGTGAAAATGTATGAAGATTATTATGCAGAAGATTCTTTCGTACATATCATCGACAAGAATATCGACCTGAAACAGGTGGTTAATACTAACAAATGTCTTATCCATCTTGAAAAGCACGGCGACAAACTGCTCATCGTATCCTGCATAGACAATCTGCTGAAAGGTGCAAGCGGACAGGCTGTTCACAACATGAACCTCATGTTCAATCTTGAGGAAACTGTAGGATTGAAACTGAAACCAAGCGCGTTTTAATGTTAGTTTTTAGTTATTGGCTATTAGTTCAAACGACCAACAGCTAAAACTAACAACTAAAAACTAAAGTCTAACAACTAAAAACTTAAAAAATGACCCTATTCGATGTATATCCGCTTTTCGATGTCAACATAGTAAAAGGTAAAGGTTGCCACGTATGGGACGAGAAAGGCAATGAATATCTTGACCTGTATGGAGGACATGCTGTAATCTCCATAGGACATGCCCATCCGCATTATGTAGAAGCCGTAAGCAGTCAGGTAGCAAAATTGGGCTTCTATTCAAACTCGGTAATCAATACACTGCAGAAAGACTTTGCCGAAAAGCTTGGAGCTATGTGTGGTTACGATGATTATCAGCTGTTCCTGATCAACTCAGGTGCCGAAGCCAACGAGAATGCATTGAAACTGGCTTCATTCTATAACGGACGCACCAGAGTTATTTCTTTTGCAAAAGCTTTCCACGGACGTACTTCACTGGCAGTGGAGGTGACAAACAATCCTAAAATCATAGCTCCGATAAACGACAACGGACATGTAACATATCTTCCTCTTAATGATACTGAGGCTGTAAAGGCAGAACTTTCAAAGGGTGATGTATGCGCAGTTATCATCGAAGGTATACAGGGTGTGGGCGGTATCCAGGTGCCAAACACAGAGTTCATGAAAGAACTTCGCCGTGCATGCGATGAGACAAACACTGTACTCATTCTTGACGAAATACAGTCAGGCTACGGAAGAAGCGGTAAGTTCTTCGCTCACCAGTATATGGATATCAAGCCGGATATGATTACAGTTGCAAAAGGTATTGCAAACGGCTTCCCTATGGCCGCAGTTCTAATCAGCCCTAAATTCACACCGGTTTACGGACAGCTTGGTACTACTTTCGGAGGTAACCATCTGGGATGTGCTGCTGCAATAGCTGTTCTCGATGTGATGAAGGAAGAAAACCTTGTTGAAAACGCTGCAAAAGTAGGTGCACACCTCATGGAAGAGCTTAAGTCATTCAAAGGAATAAAGGAACTTCGCGGACTGGGACTTATGATTGGTATGGAGTTTGAAGAACCGATCAAGGAAATCCGCAGCAAACTTCTTTTCGAACAGAAAGTATTTACTGGTGTGAGCGGAACAAATGTCATCCGTCTGTTGCCTCCTCTTTGCCTGAGTATGGCAGAAGCTGACGACTTCCTGGAAAGACTTCACAATGTAGTAAAATAAGGCAGAAAAGTATGAAAATAGCAATTATCGGTGCAGGAAACATGGGTGGCGCCATAGCGCGCGGCCTGGCACACGGACAGTATATTGATGCAGGCAGCATCACAGTTTCAAATCCGAGCAACGCTAAGCTTGAGAAACTGAAAGAAGAATATCCTGAAATAAACATAACCAACAACAATAAGGAAGCTGCCGACAGAGCTGACATAGTAATCCTTGCTGTGAAACCATGGAAGATGGAAGAGGTGCTCAAGCCTCTACGTCTGCGACAGCCACAGATTCTCGTTTCAGTAGCAGCAGGACTTACTTTCGAGGACCTGGCTCATTTTGTTGATCCGGAGATGCCTATATTCCGTGTAATTCCTAACACTGCAATTGCCATAAACGAAAGTCTGACACTTGTAGCTTCAAGAAACGCTTCGGCAGAACAGACAGACATGATGATCAAGCTGTTCAATGAGATGGGGGTTGCCATACTGATAGAAGAAAAGCTTTTCCCGGCAGGTACTTCGCTCACATCGTGCGGAATAGCTTACGTCCTCAAATATGTCCAGGCAGCCATGCAGGCAGGTATCGAACTTGGATTCAAGCCAAAGGAAGCAAAGAAAATGATTGCGCAGACCATGCTTGGTGCCGCACAGATTCTACTTAATGATGAGGACTCACATCCGGCTACTGAAATAGAAAAGGTTACCACTCCTGGCGGTATAACCATCAAGGGTCTGAACCGACTGGAACATGACGGATTTACATCGGCTGTGATAAATGCGATAAAAGAAAGTTGCATCTGATGATAACTTGACATATATCAATACGCCATATTGGAATAATGACGTAACTTTGCAGCCGGAAAAATCGAAAGCCAAGTGGACAAAGTTATTCAACAGACTAATATCAAAAAGGGACTAACCAAACTGGTAGTCCCTATTTTTATAGAAACGCTCCTTATAATGATGTTAGGAGCAATAGACACCATAATGCTGAGCCAGTATTCTGACGAGAGTGTGGCGGCAGTAGGAGTTGTAAACCAGATAATAATGTTTGCATTCCTCATCTTCGAGGTTCTAAACATCGGCACATCAGTGTTGTGTTCGCAATATCTCGGTGCAAAGATGCAGCAAAAAATGGTACAGGTGGTAGGCGTATCACTATTGCTGAATCTGGTTGTAGGTCTGCTGGTCAGTGCCATACTGCATTTCGGAGCCGTAACCCTGCTCGACTGGATGGGGCTTCGTCCGGAGCTTCTACAATACGGTATAGGCTATATGGAGATAGTAGGTGCATTCGCTTTTTTCCAGGCTATATCACTCACCATCTCCGCATCACTCCGCAGTGCCAACAAGGCTATCTATCCTATGCTTGTCACCGTTCTGGTGAACATCATGAATATCGTTGGAAACTATATACTGATTTTCGGTAAATTCGGTTTTCCGGCTATGGGTGCCGAGGGTGCCGCCATTTCCACTTCCATCGCACGAGGAGTAAGCATGGTAGTGCTTTTCGTAATACTCTTCAGAAAACATATATCTAAATTCCCTCTTGCTCTTTTCAGACCTTTCCCTTGGATAGAGCTTAAAAATCTGCTCAAAATCGGTATTCCTTCTGCAGGAGAAAACATGTCCTACAGTTTCTCGCAGGTAGTAATCACATATTTCATCAATATACTTGGCAACAATGCGCTTGCCACACGTACATACACCGTAAACATAGTGATGTTCGTCTATCTGTTTGCCATCGCCATGGCACAGGGTGGAGCAATAAGCATCGGGCACTTAGTGGGACAGAACAAGATACGTGCAGCCTATCTGCTCGGCAAGTTCGTCATGCGTATTTCCATTCTCGTGTCCCTCATACTATCATGTATATGGGCGGTATTCGGCCACACCATATTCAGTATGCTCACAGACAATGAAGAAATTGTCCGTCTTGGAGTAACAATACTGATGATTGACATCCTTGTAGAGATTGGCCGTGCCGTAAACATCTATGCCACAAACGCACTCCGTTCTGCCGGCGACGTAAACTTCCCGTTCTACCTTGGAGTTGTAGTGCAATGGACTGTATCTGTAGGTCTGAGTTATCTGCTCGGCATCTACTGGGGATGGGGACTTGTCGGTATGTGGATAGCCTTCCTTCTGGACGAAAACATACGTGCCATAGTATTCGTAAAACGATGGAACAGCATGAAATGGGCAAAGAAAGGTTTTACAAGAAATCGGTCTTGAATTTGCGCAACTGTGCCCTGAGCTGATGTGAAGCACCGTCTGTCATGCTGTCAAGGAGTTTCCAGAAACCGGGTCCATGATTCATCTCCTTGGTATGGGCAAGCTCATGCAGAATCACATAGTCCATAAGATGTACGGGGAGCAGCATCAGATAGCAGGAAAGGCTTATAGTACCTCTTGATGTACAGCTTCCCCAGCGTGACTTTGCACCTGTTATCCTCACCTTGCGGTACGTCATACCATATTTCTCTGCCCAGAACTTCAGTAAAGGCGGTAAAAACTCTTCGGCACTTTTCTTCATGGCACGCACAATGGCCGCATTCAGCAGTTTCTGTGTCTGCGGAGAATTGAAATCCACATTCTGCGGACATAGAATCTTCATCACTCCCTCCTCTTCACGACGAACGGAGAAACACTTCATTCCTCCCACCCCAACGGTAAGCTTGAAACATGGGGCATCAATCGAGAATCCGTCTGTTATAATCTTTGGAGATGCTTTGGTGAAAGAAGCAAGCAGTTTCGGTCTGTAGTCGGCAATTACCTGCATAATGCGGTCCGTCTTAGTGAACGGAGGGACAGTGACATAAAGTCCGTCCTTCTTCACACGCATTGATATGTTTCTGGCATTTATGCGTGTACCTATAACTATTTTGCCGAAATCATCATCCGGGATTATTCGTCTTGTTGCCATGAAAACACATTTCGTTTTGGAGAAACATATTAAAGGAAAGGGGCGGAATCAAAAATCCGCCCCATATCCAGTATAATTACTCATTTCTGATAACTGTTCCCGCAGAAGCATCACTGATATCCGATGCCTGCTTGATTATAACCTGCTTCACACCATTGTCGATAGCAGAGAAAGAGTTTTCAAGCTTTGGAATCATACCTCCCTGGATTACACCCTCTTCAGTATATTTGCGGAAGAGTTCAGGAGTAATGACAGGTATTACGCTGTCATCATCGTTCTCATCACTAAGAACACCCTTCTTTTCGAAGCAGAACACCAGAGTGACATCGAAGTAAGAAGCAAGTCCTTTTGCTGTTTCTCCGGCTATGGTATCAGCATTTGTGTTCAGGATATTGCCTTTGCCGTCGTGAGTAAGAGGAGCCATTACAGGAACTATTCCCTGAGAGATAAGTGTAGAAAGCATCTTTCCGTTCACTTCCTTCACATCGCCCACAAAGCCATAGTCCACATCCTTGACAGGACGTTTCACAGAAAGAATGGCATTCATATCAGCACCTGTCAGACCGATGGCATTCACACCTCTTGCCTGAAGACCGGCAACGATATTCTTGTTCACCAATCCACCGTAAACCATAGTTACAACTTTCAATGTCTCGGCATCTGTCACACGACGACCGTTAACCATAGTGCTTTCAATACCCAACTGTGCAGCTACCTTTGTGGCAGAACGTCCTCCGCCATGCACCAGCAGTTTATATCCCGGTATTGAAGCGAAATCGTCAAGCAGGCGTGCAAGCGTATCAGGTTCCTCTACAATCTTTCCGCCCACCTTTATAATAGTAAGTTTTTCCATATTATTCCAAATAAGTATATCCATAAAGTCCCGAACGATAGTTAGAAAGGAATTCCTTTCCTTCTTCGAGCGAGATACGTCCTTCTTTCACAGACTTGGTAACCCAAGTTTCCAGCGTACGCACAAGTTTCTTAGGATTGTACTGTACATAGTCGAGCACTTCCGCTACAGTCTCACCGTCTATCACCTGGTCGATGCTGTAACCCTTCTCGTTTACAGTTACGTGAACCGCATTTGTATCACCGAACAGATTGTGCATATCGCCAAGGATTTCCTGATAAGCACCTACAAGGAATACACCGATATAATACGAATCCTTGCCTTTAAGAGTATGAACAGGCAAATCATGCGATACGCTTCTTGACGAAACGAAATTGGCAATCTTACCATCAGAGTCACAAGTGATATCCTGCAGTGTAGCTGTACGGTCAGGTTTCTCGTCAAGACGCTGTATAGGCATGATCGGGAAAATCTGGTCGATAGCCCAAGAGTCAGGTAGTGACTGGAAAAGAGAGAAGTTACAGAAATACTTGTCGGCAAGAAGCTTGTCGATATTTCTGAACTCTTCAGGTACATGCTTCAGTCCTGATGCTATCTGTGTTATCTCGCGAGTGACAGACCAGTAAAGTTTCTCTATCTGCGCTCTTGTCTTCAAATCTACTATACCATGGCTGAACAGGTCGAGAGTCTCCTCACGAATCTGCTGTGCGTCGTGCCAAGCCTCAAGCATACGGCTCTGGTTCAGGTTGTCCCAAATGCCATACAGTTCCTGTACCAGTTCATGATCGTCCGAAGACACCTCGAAATCCTCGTCCATAGCAGGAAGAGAAGCAGTCTCCAGCACTTCAAATATCAATACAGAATGATGAGCAGTAAGCGAGCGTCCACTTTCAGTGATGATGTTCGGATGAGGAATACCATTCTTGTTGCTGGCATCCACCATTATAGAGATAGAGTCGTTCACATACTCCTGAATAGAATAATTCACACTACTTTCGCTGTTTGGCGAGCGGGTACCGTCGTAATCAACTCCCAATCCACCGCCTATATCGACAAACTCAACAGGGAATCCCAACTGATGAAGCTGTACATAGAACTGTGAAGCCTCTCTCAGAGCAGTCTTGATACGGCGTATCTTTGTCACCTGGCTGCCAATGTGGAAGTGAATCAGTTTCAGACAGTCTTTCATGTCCTTCTTTTCGATGAAGTCGAGTGCCTCAAGAAGTTCGCTCGAAGTCAGTCCGAACTTACTTGCGTCGCCACCGCTTTCTTCCCATTTACCGCTACCCGATGAAGCCAGTTTGATACGGATACCAATGTTTGGACGCACATTCAACTGTTTTGCCATCTTGGCAATCAGTCTCAGTTCGTTCATTTTCTCCACCACAAGGAAAATACGTTTACCCATCTTCTGAGCCAAAAGAGCCAGTTCGATGTAACTCTCATCCTTATATCCGTTACAGATGATAAGCGAATCGGAATCTGTGTTGATGGCAATCACGGCATGCAGTTCAGGTTTTGAACCGGCCTCAAGTCCGAGATTGAATTTCTTTCCGTGGCTGATAATCTCCTCAACCACAGGACGCATCTGATTCACCTTGATGGGATAGATGATGAAGTTCTGGGCATTATAGCCATACTCCTTCGATGCCTGTCCGAAACAATTCGAGATTTTCTCGATACGATTGTCCAGAATATCCGGGAATCTCACCAGCATGGGAGCCGTAACGTCCCTAAGCTGAAGTTCGTCCACCAATTCCTTCAGATCCACAGCCACCCCGTCCTTACGCGGAGTAACCACCACATGTCCCTTCTCGTTTATTCCAAAATAAGAAACACCCCATCCGGTGATGTTATAAAGCTCTTCCGAGTCTTCAATACGCCATTTTCGCATTTCTTGAATTAATAATTAACAATTAAAAATTAATAATGTCCTATCAATTATCATTATCCGGGATTTACAGCCCCATCATCAGTCAGTAATATTATTTATCAGATTCTTAAGTATTTCCACCGTATCATCTATCTGCTTCCTGCTTTCCAGTCTGCTGCCATCCAGCTTTATAGCAGCCTTCGAGTAGAAAGGCATTCTACGTTCCAGTCCATCGGATATAGTCTGTCTCAGTTCATCGTCCGATTTTCCGGCCACTAGTGGTCTGTTTGCAGCAGCCTGTTTCAACCTGCGGAACAAGACGTCCTGCGAAGCATCAAGAAACACAGTGATTCCACGGCTGTTCATAATCTCCATATTGTCGAAAAAGCATGGAGTTCCCCCTCCACAAGCCACTACAACATTTTCGAATTCCGATACTTCATGCAGCATATTCCTTTCCAGCTGACGGAATCCTTCTTCCCCCCTTGAGGCAAAGATATCGCGTACAGACATGTGCATACGCTCCTCGATATACCAGTCGAGGTCGATAAAACTAAGATTACAAGCCTTGGCAAAAGCCTTTCCTAATGTGGTCTTGCCCGAAGCCATATATCCGGTCAGGAATATTCTCATTGGTTTCTTTAGTTGTTTATTGTTATTTTTTCCTCTTTCTCGTCTCCGCCTTGGTTTTCTGCAGTTCAATCACCTTGAAGCAAGCCTCAGCAGTAAGGTCTGCCGGTTCCACTCCCGAAGGAATCTTATAGTTCTTTCCTTCGCTTGCGATGTAAGGGCCATATCTTCCGTTCAATACCTGAAGGTCAGGATAATCGGCAAATACCTTAATCACCTTCTTTGCCTCAGCTTCCTGTTTGTCCTTAATCATCTGTACTGCTTCTTCCAGAGTGATGGTCAGCGGGTCTTTATCCTTAGGAACAGACACGTATACATTGTCTATTTTCACATACGGTCCGAACTTACCTGCTCCCACACTCACCTGCTTTCCTTCGTGTTCGCCAAGCATACGTGGCAGACGGAACAATTCCAAAGCTTCTTCCAGAGTGATAGTCTCCATAGACTGTTCGCGGCGTAACTGAGCGAAACGTGGTTTTTCCTCATCATCGGCACTACCAATCTGTACCACAGGACCGAAACGTCCGATCTTTACAGACACCGGTCTTCCGGTAGAAGGTTCCTCACCCAAGAGTCTTTCGCCCACCTTGTGTTCAGCCTTCGAAGCCGAAGTTTTCTCCACAAGCGGATGGAAAGCCTTGTAGAAACGGCTTATCATGTCTGTCCATGACTTCTCGCCGGCAGCCACTTCGTCGAATTCCTTTTCCACTCCCGAAGTGAAGTTATAATCCATAATTTCAGGGAAATATTCCATAAGGAAGTCAGTCACCACCACACCCACATCTGTAGGCATAAGTTTCTGTTTTTCGCTTCCTGCTGTTTCTGTCTTGGTTTCGCAAGTGATGTTTCCTTTCTTGTCGAGAACAAGAAGTCTGAACTGACGTTCCACTCCCTCACGGCTACCTTTTTCCACATATCCGCGCTGCTGCACAGTTGAGATTGTAGGAGCGTATGTAGAAGGACGTCCGATACCAAGCTCCTCAAGTTTTCTCACCAGGCTGGCTTCCGTATATCTTGCTGGCGGCTGACTGAAACGTTCAGTAGCACGAATGTCCTTGCGTTCAAGTTTCTGTCCTGCCTTCATCGGCGGCAACAGACGGCTTTCGTCTTCGCGTTCGGAGTCATCATCAAGACTCTCGCTATACACACGCATAAAACCGTCGAATATCACTGCCAGTCCGGCTGCATTAAACTTGCAGTCTGTACCTTCGGCAGCAATAACAGCAGTAGTCTTCATCAGTTCGGCATCGGCCATCTGCGAAGCCAAAGTACGCTTGCGTATAAGGTCGTACAGTCTCTGTTCCTGGGCAGTAGCGTCTATCTTCTCCTTGTCCATATATGTAGGACGGATAGCTTCGTGCGCTTCCTGAGCCCCTTTGGTATGAGTATGGTATTGTCGAGTACGCAGATATTTCTCTCCGGCCTTTTCGGTAATCACTTTCGCACATGCTCCAAGAGCCAGTTCCGAAAGGTTTACGGAGTCGGTACGCATATATGTGATATATCCGTTTTCATAAAGCTTCTGAGCCAGCATCATGGTCTGTCCCACACTGTAGCCCAATTTTCTTGCAGCTTCCTGCTGAAGAGTTGAAGTAGTGAAAGGAGGTGCCGGACTGCGTTTCACCGGACGGGTACTGATATCTTCCACCACGAAGTCAGCTCCTGCACACTGTTCCAGTATGCGGCGTGCCTCTTCCTCTGTTTCCGGACGTACAGACAGTTCCGCTCTGATTTCAGCTCCATCAGCATCTGTCAGCACAGCAATCACTCTGAATGCTGCCTTCGGACTGAATGCATTGATTTCGCGTTCGCGTTCCACTATAAGTCTTACCGCAACACTCTGCACTCTTCCGGCCGATAGCGACGGTTTTATCTTTTTCCACAATACAGGCGAGAGTTCGAAACCTACTATTCTGTCGAGCACACGGCGTGCCTGCTGTGCATCAACCAGACTGAGGTCTATTCCTCGCGGTGTCTCTATCGCATGTTTTATGGCATTAGGGGTTATTTCATGAAAAACTATTCGGCGTGTGTTTTCCTCTTTCAGTTTCAGTACTTCCTGCAGATGCCATGCTATAGCCTCTCCTTCGCGGTCCTCATCACTTGCCAGCCATACGATGTCTGCGCTGTCAGCCTCAGTCTTGAGCTGTGCCACAAGTTTTTTCTTGTCAGCCGGAACTTCGTATATAGGTGCAAAACCATGTTCTACATCTACGCTGAAGGATTTCTTCTTCAGGTCACGTATATGCCCGTAGCTGGACATGACTTTATATCCGTCGCCCAAGAACTTTTCTATGGTTCGGGCCTTTGCGGGAGACTCTACTATTACCAGATTGTTCTGCATATTTCAGGTTCAAATTGATTATTGATGGCAAAAGTAGAAAAAAAAATGAGGGTACATAATATAATAAGGTATGAAATGATAATTTTTTCTTATTTTTTTTCATCCCACTCCTCTATGGTTCCGGTTTCGGAGGAAAATATTACACATATTCGTTTTCAATGCCGCCCAAACTGTTTGTGCAATCATTGATAAGAATCCGCGTCTTACTTCATTATTTGGATAATCCAGCAAAAATATGCTACGTTCCAAATCAACTCATTTTACAGTCAGATATCCACTCTGATAAATCAAGAGAAAATCGGTGTTACACGTTCGTGTTACACGCGTTACACGTTCGTGTTACAAAAGTCACACATTCGTGTTACTCTAGTTACACGAACGTGTAACGGTAATTAAGAGTAGGCGTTTTATTAAAAAATTATCATCAAGAACGTTTTTTCTTTTATTTGATACCGTATAGTTCCCATATTCTGTCGGTTTCCCATAAGTTATTATTATTTTGCCCCACTGTCTAATAAAAGCTCTTCATTTTGAGGTATGGTTTTAATGTTCTACAATGGGGCTGTTAGAACATCCCCTTGGCGGACTATGATAACCCTAACTTAATGTATTCGGTCCATGATCGGGGTATTAAACCGCAAAGCATTTTCTATAATGTCCGATTTTCTTTAAGAATTTCGGACATTTTATTGCTACATCAAGAGTAATATCGTATCTTTACAAGTGAAATCATTGTGGATATGAAGACGATACTGACGAAGGAAATACGAAACATCATAGACCGAAACGGACCGAACAGGCTTTATATGGTGAGTGATTTTGCACATCTGAATAATGATGGGCTAGTTACTCGTGCGCTTTCCCGATTAGAGAAAGAGGGTGTGCTCATTCGTCTTTCTCAAGGTCTATATCTATATCCATTACGGAATAAGTTCGGTGTACTTCGTCCCTCTATAGAAGATATCGCATACGTTATAGCGGAAAAGGACAAGGCTCGTATTATACCTAGTGGATTGACAGCATTGAACAAATTGGGACTTTCCACACAGGTCACGATGAATGCAGTCTATTTGACAGATGCCACAGCAAGGGAACTTACTATCGGGAACCGTAAAATCATATTCAAGCGTAGCGCACCTCGCAATTTTGCCTACAAGACAGACTTGTTCCCACTTATAGTCGCTGCCATGAAAGAATTAGGGAAAGATAATGTGACAGATGAACAGGTTGCAATCATAAAACAAGCTATTGAAAAATATGGTAGTCCTGATGAAATCAAATACGATTACAGCATTGCCCCGCAATGGATTAAACAAAGACTTGCATTATGAATTTTACCAATCTTACAAAAGAAGAACAACTTACCATTTTAGCTAATGTGGCCGAAGATAAAGGGATTGTGGACAATGCCGTAGAAAAGGACTACTGGGTCAGTATGGTGTTACGTTCCATATTTTCTTTGCCGTATGCAGCAGCTTTTGTTTTCAAGGGAGGAACAAGCCTTAGCAAAGGTTGGGGATTAATAGAACGGTTTTCGGAAGATATTGACCTTGCAATAGATCCCCAATATCTCGGCTTTACAAATATTGAGACTAAAAGTCAACGGACTAAGTTGAGGAAAGACTCCAAGAAGTTCATAGATGGCTCTTTCGCGTTCGACGTTGAGACCAGATTAAAAGAGTTTGGGTTATCAGAGAGCTGTAAGGTTATAGTTCCAGAGACCCCCGTCAGTGACCTTGATCCTGTAGTCCTATTTGTCGAGTATAATTCAGTGCTGCAAACAAAAATGCAATATATACCCGAGCGAGTCAAAGTTGAGATAAGTTGTCGTTCACTCATGGAACCGTCAGAAGATGTGTAAATGCGTTCTATGATAGAAGAGGCTTATCCAGGTGAAGAGTTCTCATTACCCATATTCACTGTTCCTACCGTAGTGCCCGGACGAACATTCCTGGAAAAGATTTTTCTTTTGCATGAAGAGTTTAACCGTCCCAATGGCTGTACGCATATCGAACGTATCACACGACACATGTATGACATTGTAAAGATGATGGATAAACCGTTTGCTATGAAAGCAATGCAGGATGTACAATTATACGAGGACATTGTGACTCATCGTAAAAAGTTTACGGCTTGGAGTGGATTGGACTATACGAGTCATCTTCCACACACAATATTGTTCCTGCCTCCTAAAAGCATAGAAGATGTTTTGCGTAACGACTATAAACAGATGCAAATCGGCTTCATCTATGCCAATGCCCCTTCTTTCGATGAGATTATGGAACGATTGAGTGAGTTGCAGAACAGATTTAGGACGTTGGAATGGCAACACAGCTGTAGTAAGGTTCGTGAGGAATATTTCAACAACTTTGTGAGACCTATTAATGAAACGGATAATACCAATACAGATGAAAGCGGCAACAAGAATATATAATTACTCATCTTTATAGGAAGATGAAAATATTTTCCTTAACTTTGCGAAACAAAGACTGCGATTTCCATAAACGAAAACGGTTTTGAGCCTTTTTTTTACTTGAAAATCGCACAGACCTGTACCAAACGTTCTTTTCTTAATACGTTAGAAAAGATGAGGTAACAGGGACATGACATATTCAAAGGCGTTTACTACGCTTTGGTTTTGACGATCTGAAACTTCGCAACTTTCAAAAATCCTGTCAAAAACAAAGCAACGTAGATGCCCCGTAGGTGTGTTATATACATACCTCAAATACCGTACAGCCATAGGTGTATCCATACACTTAATGGAAGCTTCCGGTATAGAGGTCGTATTATACATATCAGCGTGGGCTCTCACGTTGCTCGTTTCGGCAGGATGGGCAATGCGAAGGCCTCAGATCGTGGAGCGAGCAACAGTATGCAGGGCTTCACGCTTTTTTTATGTCTACACCTTAATATATTACCGCGGTATTGTAGCCCTTATCCGCATTAATTATGGCTGCAAATGGCGGTGAACAATCAGAAAAAATCCCAAATCATATCCCGACAGCGAGTAGCGGAAAGAGGCGAAGTCTTTACTGCCGAGCGCGAGGTAAATGCCATGCTCGACCTTGTAGCCAACGAATGCCTCCGTCCCGACTCACGTTTCCTGGAACCGGCATGCGGTAACGGTAATTTCCTGACTGCTATACTAAAGCGCAAGCTGTCCGAACTCCGCCGGAAATACAAAAACAGCCCTTACGACTATGAGAAACAGGCTATTGTAGCCATCGGCAGTCTATACGGTGTGGATATCATGCGTGACAACGTAGAGGAATGTCGCGAACGTCTGTTCTCCATCTGGAACGAAGAATACACAGCGCACTGCAAATCGGAAGCATCAGAAGAAGCCAGACAGGCTGCAAAGTTTATCATCAGCAGAAATATCATCAACGGAAATGCCCTGACTCTTATGTGTGTTGATGCCGAAGGGAACGACACTTCGGCACCGATAGTATTTTCCGAATGGACACTAATCAGCAGCAACCAGATGCAACGCTCGGACTATACCATGTCCGATCTTCTACTTTACAATGATAACAGCGAAGGTAATCTTTTCGCTCTCAGCGAGGAGCAAAAGGAAGAGGGCGGAATATTCCTAAGAAGATACATCACCCACTATAAAAAAGTTCAAGATTATGGAGAATAGTTTATTACATAACGTCTATAATCCGGACGTACTGTCCTGCATAGCCAATCTGAGCAACGACGAAGTATTCACTCCTCCAGAATTGGCTAATAAAATAATCGACTTGCTTCCGCAAGAACTGTTTGAGAATCCTGATACAAGATTTCTCGACCCATGCTGCAAGAGCGGAGTTTTCCTTCGTGAGATTGCCAAGAGGTTGATTAAAGGTCTTGAACGTCAGATTCCTGACCTTGAAAAACGTATCGAGCATATTTTCTCAAAGCAGTTGTTCGGCTTCGCCATTACCGAACTTACCAGCTTGCTGTCGCGCAGAAGTGTGTATTGCAGTAAATACCCAAGCAGCCAGTTCTCGGCTTACCAATTTCCTGAGAACAAACCTCAAGGGAATATTATTTACCAGCGTATCAACCACACATGGAAAGATGGCAAATGTATTTATTGCGGTGCGTCACAAAGTGAATACGACCGTAAACAGGAATTAGAGAGCTACGCATACCAATTTATTCACAACTTAGATGTAGAGAAGGTCTTTAAAATGAAATTCGATGTGATTATAGGAAATCCGCCGTATCAGATGAGTGATGGAGGAGCACAGGCAAGTGCAAGACCAATATATCATTTATTTATTGACAATGCAAAAAAATTAAACCCAAGATATATATGCATGATTATTCCAGCACGTTGGTATGCAGGTGGAAAGGGACTTGACGATTTTAGGGACAAAATGCTACGAGACAATAGAATAAAAGAAATACACGATTATCCAGAAACAGCAGATTGTTTTCCTGGAGTTCAGATTAAAGGTGGTATATGTTATTTTATATGGGATAAAGTTTATAAAGGAAAATGTAAAGTTTCTACTCATAAGGGTAATACTATATCATCACAAATGGAACGATATTTATTGGAAAAGAATTGTGATATTTTTATAAGATATAATGAAGCAATCAGTATTTTACATAAAGTCCAACTTTCTAATAAGATAACGATGGATAATTATGTAAGTAGCAGAAAACCTTTTGGACTTCCAACAACTTTTCGTGGGAAAAAGAACAAAGACAATAATTGTTCAATATTAGTATATCAAAATGGCGGAATAGGATATATTAAACTGTCTGAAATAGAAAGGAATCAAGATTGGGTAAACAAATATAAAGTATACATTACAATGGCTTATGGCGCAGGAGAAGATTTTCCACATCAAATTATTAATAAGCCATTCATTGGAGAACCTAATAGCTGTTGTACAGAAACATACCTTGTTATTGGTCCTTACAATACTCAGTTGCAAGCGGAAAATGTAATTTCATATATTAAAACAAAATTTTTTAGATTCATGGTTTTACTCAAGAAAAACACTCAACATGCATCTTCTAAAGTTTATTCCTTCGTTCCCCTCCAAGACTTCTCCAAACCATGGACAGACCAAGAACTTTACAAAAAATACAATCTGACACAAGAAGAAATAAACTTTATAGAATCAATGATACGCCCAATGGAATAACACTATGGAACAGAACTTCTTCCCTCAACGCCCTACCGTAACCCCAACTATCTACGCCTACAAGCTGTTAGGTGTAGATTCACACAAAGGTTATCTGAAAGTTGGTTACACAGACCGAACAGCAAAGGAACGCATAGACGAACAACTCCACACAAGCAAAATCAGATACGAAATCGTTCTGACTGAATCTGCTATGACTAATGACGGCTCCTGCTTCACCGACAAGAACGTACACAAACTTCTCGAACGTAAAGGCTTCCACCGCCTCAATCCTCTTGACAAAACAGACGAATGGTTCGATTGCTCAATGGAAGACGTAAAAGCGGCCATTCTTTCGTTGCGTACAGGTTTGGAAAACGTAGAGAACAGGACTCAGAGCTTCGGTATGCGTCCGGAACAGTTCCGTGCCGTGAAACAGACCAAGTCTTATTTTGAACAGGCTGTAAAGGAAGAACCCAACCGAATACCTAAGTTTCTTTGGAATGCGAAGATGCGTTTCGGTAAGACTTTTGCAAGCTATCAGCTGGCCAAAAAGATGAATCTGTCGCGTATATTGGTCCTGACTTTCAAACCGGCTGTAGAATCTGCGTGGCGTGAAGACCTTGTGTCGCATATCGACTTTGAGGGATGGCAGTTCATATCAAACAAAGATGCAAGAAACAACAATCTGAACATTGACCAGGAATTCAGCAGGGCAGACAAGTCGAAGCCTATAGTGGTGTTCGGTTCTTTTCAGGACTTGCTTGGCACAAATGAAAGTGGAGGCATAAAGACAAAAAACGAGTTTATACATGCCACACTTTGGGATTTGGTGATATTCGACGAGTATCACTTCGGAGCATGGAAGGAACGTGCAAAGGAACTGTTTGAAAAGGAGGATGAAGAAAATGAAGTGGATTTCGATGCCGAAAAATACCAGAAAGACGAGGCTAGCAATGCCATAAACGAAACATGGCTGCCTATATCTACGAAATATTATCTGTTTCTATCCGGAACACCTTTCAGGGCAATAAACAATGGCGAGTTTATAGAAGAACAGATATTCAACTGGACTTATTCTGACGAACAGCGTGCCAAAGCCAACTGGAAGGGAGCGGACAATCCATATCTTTCATTGCCAAGAATGGTGATGCTCACTTACCGTATGCCGGACCAGATACAGGATGTGGCAAGACAGGGAGAGTTCGACGAATTCGACCTGAATCTGTTTTTTGCAGCCGAAGGCAAAGGGGATTCTGCCAGGTTCAAATACGAAAATGAGGTGCAGAAATGGCTGGATTTGATTAGGGGAGCATATCTGCCTGCAAGTATAGACGACTTGAAACTCGGTCAGGACAAGCGCCCTCCGATGCCGTTCAGCGATGCACGGTTGCTCGGTTTGTTGTCCCACACTCTTTGGTTCCTGCCCAATGTCGCTTCATGTTTCGCAATGGCAAATCTGCTGAAGCAAAGGCAAAACAGATTTTACCACGACTATAATGTTATTGTATGCGCCGGAACAGGGGCAGGTATCGGACTGGATGCGCTATATCCGGTACAGGCATGTATGGGCAACCCTCTTAAGACCAAGACAATAACACTGACGTGTGGAAAATTGACTACGGGCGTTACCGTAAAACCGTGGACAGGAATATTCATGCTACGCAATCTGAAAAGCCCGGAAACTTATTTTCAGGCAGCATTCAGAGTGCAAAGTCCATGGGAAGTAAGAAACGAAACTGGCGACAAGACCATAATGAAGAAAGAGTGCTATGTTTTCGATTTTGCTCTTGACAGGGCTTTACGCCAAATCTCAGACTACAGTTGCCGACTGGACATCAACGAATCGAATCCGGAAGCCAAAGTTGGAGAGTTTATAAAGTTTCTGCCGGTACTGGCATACGATGGCAGCAGCATGAAAGAGGTGAACGCTCAGGACATTCTCGACATTGCCCTTGCCGGAACATCTGCCACCTTGCTTGCTAAAAGATGGGAATCAGCACTGCTTGTAAATGTGGATAATGACACGCTGAAACGTCTGCTTGACAGTCCGGAAGCAATGAAGGCCTTGATGAATATCGAAGGATTCAGAAATCTGAACAACGACCTTACTACAATTATAAACAAGTCGGACGCTGTAAAAAAAGCCAAGAAGGATAACCCTAATCCTACACAGAAAGAGAAAAAGGAACTCTCTGACGAGGAGAAAGAAATAAAAAGCAAGCGCAAACAGATTCAGGAGAAACTTATCAAGTTTGCTACACGCATTCCCGTGTTTATGTATCTGACGGACTATCGTGAAAGGTGTCTGAAAGATGTCATCACGCAATTGGAGCCGGGACTGTTCAAAAAGGTTACAGGACTTAGTGTGGAGGACTTCAATATGTTATGCACGCTCGGTGTATTCAATGCTCCGCTCATGAATGATGCCATATTCAAATTCAAGCGTTATGAAGATACCAGCCTGACATATACGGGGATAAACAGACATACTGACGACGAAGTAGGCGGATGGGACACTACTATAAGGAAAACGCAATACGAAAAGCTGTTTTACAATCAGCAGTCATCAATGCTTTCCGTAGATTAAGTCTCTCATAACCTGCAAAACTCGAATTAGCATAAAATAAATCCTATATCTTTTTGAATTATCTCTCAGAAAGATTATCTTCGTGAAAGATATATTTAAAGTAATATGGAATTTAAAAAGTTTATAGACAGAAAGGAGTATCTGGAAAGAGTGGAAGAAGCCTTAAAAAGAGAAAAGCCACAGTTCATTGTCATTTATGGACGCAGAAGAATAGGCAAGTCTAAACTTATTATGGAAATCATGGACTGGAATCGGAAAGATATTTATTTTTTAAGTGACCAGACCAATGAGGCAAACCAGCGTATGCTATTTGCAAAAACAGCTGCAATGGGAGGCATTGAGGACTTTGACAAGGTTACATATCCTGACTGGGAAACTCTATTGCGTGCCTTGAACCGTCATACAGCGGAAAATAGCACAGTCTGCCTTGATGAATTTCCGTATCTTGTAAAAAGCTGTCCTTCTCTGCCATCCGTTATACAAAAGCTGCTTAACGAGAAATGCCTGAAGTTCAACCTTATTATATGTGGTTCGTCACAACAGCTGATGCAGGGCTATATACTTGACAAGAAAGAACCTCTTTACGGACTGGCGGATGAAATCATACGCCTAACACCCATACCCGTACAATACATAGGGCAAGCACTGAGCTGTGACAGCAAGCAGGCGATAGAAGAATATGCAGTATGGGGAGGAATCCCCCGATATTGGGAGCTAAGAGCCGACTACAAGGACAATGAAACAGCCATCAAAAAACTGCTTTTGGATAACAAAGGTTTCTTAGCAGACGAACCGATACGTCTGTTAAGGGATGATATGCGTGATACCGTACAGGCATCTACGCTGCTCTCTATCATCGGCAACGGAGCTAACCGCCTGTCAGAAATAGCCGGACGGGCAGGCAAGGATGCCACCCAGATAACAGAGCCATTAGGTAAACTGAGGGAATTGGGGTATATACGCCGTGAAGTGCCTTTTGGCGAGGACGAGAAGAAAAGCAAGAAAGGGCTATACCGTATCAATGACAGCCTGCTGGAATTCAATTACAGGTTTGTGTCGCCATATAAATCTATTTTGGAACTGGGAAGGACAGAAACAGTTCTATCCATCATAAAAGCGCAATTTCCCGGATATGTAGGCGAATGCTGGGAGCATCTTTGTCGCCAATTTGTGAGCGGCAACCTCATTGACGGCATAGCATACAATATGGCTACACGGTGGTGGGGAAAAATCTTTACAGAAGAAAGCAAGGAAGGAGAAATGATTGAACTTGACGTGGTGGCCGAATCAATCGACATGAAGCATATCCTCATAGGAGAATGCAAATGGACTACCGTAGAAGATGCGAAAAGGCTTGTAAATTCACTTGAAGCAAAGATAAAATACCTGCCTTTTATCAAAAAGGGACAAAGTATTCATGTAATGCTTTTCCTGAAAAACGAGCCACGCAACAAGAATACTGCACGGATTATATACCCGACAGATATTATACAGGCTTAATAACGCACCACACTTTATAATAAATACCATATTTTGTGCATAAGTATACACAGCTTTTAATATTTATCGCAATATTAGCGGTTAATGAATAGACAAAATAGCCTTACTGATTTTAACTATCATCACTGAACAGAACCTAATTATGAACGATTATATATCCGACCACTTTTGGACAAAAGATGAAGATACTGCATATCTAAAGGATTTTGCAGATGAAAACGTGTATCTTGAGATGCCACTCGTCAATCTGATTTACCGTATGCTTGATATGGCTGCCGATGGGCTTCCTCTCACCAAAGTGGGAAATCCTACAATAGCTGTTATAGAAGAGCTTTATCCTCTTGGGCCGAAAGACTATTATTGGGAAAATTTTCCAAGGAAGAAAATGACACTATCTGCCATTCCACAGATGGCTATAATCTGGGATTATCTTAAATATGCCAATCTTTTCCGTAAGTATAAAGGTACACTTAGGCTTACCCGGTTGGGAAAGGAGATGAAAGGTCATCCAAAACGCCTGGCTCATTATCTGTTCTATTACACTCAGGAAATGGCTAATACATCACTTATGGATTCATGCGAATTTACGTCATTTAATAATGCCCTTAACCACGTTGCAGTTCTGCTTGATACTTATGGCAACGAATTTCGTAGTGTAGAGTTTTATGCCGCCAAGTATGCTGAGGTGGAGGCGGACTTTGCATTTTTCTACGAAACGTCTGATTCCCTATATTTCAATTCGGCCGTTTCATGTTTTAATATACGTATTATGGAACGCTTCTTCAATTGGATGGGGTTTGTGGAAATGATTCGTTCACACTATGATAAAGAACAGAAAAAATATATACTTGAGCAGTACAAGATTTCTCCTCTATTCCGGAAGCTGATTGGCATCAACCGCCCGGAGAGCAAAGAGGTCATCCCGATATGGATTAACAATCCCTCGATGATGAATTGATCAGCACCTTCATTTAGTTATATGAAACGGCATTTAAACAGTGTTTAAACACCATTTAAATGCCGTTTAAATTTAATGATAAGTGAAAATCTTACTCCACATTGAAACCTGTAATCTTAACAACAGGAGCATTACCACGTGTATCAACATCTTTCCATCTTATGCTGACTTCTTTCTTCTCGCCCGGAAGCAATGCAAAATAGTTGTCAGAATAGAATATTGGCAAGAACTGGTCGCCATCATTGTCGCCTACAACATTCAAACGGATCATAAGAGCCGGAGTCTTTGTTGTATTCTCAACAACAACTGTAGCTGTCCAGTTTCCATCTTCACCCTTAGCGGAAGTTACATTTGAAGCAAGCCGGACTTTCTCAAGCTTGTTCAAATCCTGATAGTTGTTTTCTTCCAGACTTCTGTGATAGAAGTTATCAGAAATAACTTTGCCGTTCTCGATAAGCCACATCTTGATGAAGTGAACTTTAGAGATATTCTGAGGGAATTCAAGTTTGATGCACTTGTTTGTTGTGTCTTCATTGCTGTCAACATTCACTTCTTTTTCCCAAGCAACAGTGGCATCCATGTTCAACACCTGAACTTTAGCAGTAAGTCCCTTGTGAGAGCCTGCACTATAGTTGACCACTTCCACTTCGTCAGTAGCCGGATTCCACTGGATATGCAATGGCTCGGAAGCTTTCTTGATTGCGAAATAAGCAGCTGTCGGCTCGAAGTAATAGTCATAAGTCTGCCATACCATTGAAGGCCAGCAAGAGTGGCTCATCCACATCAACAGACCCATACGGTTCTTGCTGCGTGACTCAAACAAACTGCGGTGACCGTCATAGTTGACCCACTGAGCTTTTTCAGTAAATTCTTTTGCATTCTGGGCTTCGCCATAACCTTTGGCAATGATTTCATTGAATGAAGTTGCTCCCTGGGCTCCTTCCAATGTATAGTCGTGCATACCCCATTCGTGAGACTGAGGCCACATTCCTTCAGGAGAATATGTACGCTGGAATCCTTCGTAAGTCAGTACGTTTGGCATACCGCGTTCACTATGGAACTTGTCGTTACCTGTTTCAAGAGTAAAGTATGTCTTGGCAGGAAGCATACGGTACGGACCGTGTCCGCTGACTACATCATCGGCAGAACTTGAGATATAGTGCAACCCAGGATGTTCTTCCTTCACAATCTGACGCAAAGCCTTGTCGATTGTTTCAGGTGGGAAACCTTCGTTACGTCCGCAATAAATACCAATAGAAGCATGGCTGCGGATACGGCGAACATAGTCCTCAGCATTTGCTATGAACATTTCAGGATAATATGGATCCGGTCCGTCTGCAGGGTTTGCCAACCAGAAGTCCTGCCATATCATTATACCATACTTATCACAAGCTTCATACAACTCTTCGTCGCCAATCATACCAACCCAGTTGCGCATGATTGTAAAGTTCATATCTGCATGATATGCTACGGCTGCATCATATTCACGCGCACGATAGTTCAGATTTGACTCACTGAATCCCCAGTTGCCACCACGACCGATGAAACGGCGGCCGTTGATATACATATTAAGTATTCTGTTGTCCTCGTTGAATGTCATCTGACGCAGACCAACCTTGAAATCTTTAGAGTCGGAAACCTGACCATCTACCTTCAATGTGAAGTTCGCATCATACAAATTAGGAGCACCATAACCCTTAGGCCACCACAAACGTGGATTCTTTATGTTGAGCTGTTCGAATTTGTCAGCGTCAAACACAACAGTCTTCTCCTCTCCTGCTGCCAATTCAACAGGCTGATTGAACACCACATCACCAATCTTACCTTCAAGAATACCTTTCACTGCAGCAGCATCATGGTTCTTGACGATAACCTCAGCTGTAAGTTTTGCAGAAGTCGTATCCGGCAGAGGCAATACAGTTTCCACCAATGGGTCAGCCACAGTAACCTTACCTGTTGTAGTAAGTTTCACATCATTCCAGATACCGATGTTACGTCCGCGCATTGTAGGAATCCAGTCCCAACCGATAGTGGCATGGAACGTAGGATTATCCGCACCAAGGATACCACCGTTGAAGTCCGTACTTTGTTTGTTCTTTTCCTTGATTGCGCCGATATGGTTATTCTTTATAATCTCAACAGCAACAACATTCTTGCCAGCAACAATAGCGTCAGTTACATCAAACTTGCCACGCATGAATGCACCTTCGATTCTTCCAACCTGTTTTCCGTTAAGATAAACATTAGCCTTCCAGTTGATACCGTCGAAGTTCAGGAACACACGTTCTTTCTTGAAATCCGCAGGAACTTCAAACTCATCACGATACCAGAAATTAGAATAGAAGAATGATTCAGAAATACAAAGCTGATTATCCGCATAATTCGGATTAGGCACGGCACCTACATTTACATAACTGCTCAACACAGTTCCCGGAACAGTTGCCACAATCCAATTCTGAGGGTTAAAACCGATTGTAGAGATTTCCTCACCTTTAGCAGTCACTTCGGATGCACGCTGCAATTTCCAGTTACCGCCTGATAGAACAATCTCACCGTTTGCCGCAGCAGGACGGGCAACAGGCTGAGCCTTCAAACCGCCCTTACCCATCACTTCCATTTCGCTCAGGATGTAATGGCCTTCGCTGGCAGGCTGTTCCATCAACACTCTCACATAGCGGGCATTACCCTTAACAGCTATTTCGTCAGTCAAAGACTCACCGCCAGGCAACTCTGCCACATCTTTCCACTGCTTGGCATCGTTTGAAGTCTGGATTTTACCTTTAGAAGCCTTGTTTACCCAGTGCAAAACCACTTTGTCAAATGAAGAAATACTTCCCAAGTCAACATATATCCATTCCTGCTTGTCTGTCTCACTCATCCATGCACTGTTATAGAACTGCGAAGGCTTCATTTCCACAATATCATTCTGATAAAGGAAATTCATATCCATGAGTGTCCAGAATGCAGCACCAGGCATTTTGAAGCAAACACGATAATAAGAGTAATCACCTGTTTTATCAAGACTGACAGTCTGATCGATAATTCTTACAGGAAGATCACCTTTTTCGCTCTGCTTGTTAGGGTCAGAGTGCATTTTGTATGAAGAAGCCTTTCCCGGCAGACCGCTTCCGCTTGATTTGCCAAGTTCTTCCCAAGTCTTACCGTCGTTTGAACCCTGACAAATGATTTCATAACCTTTATTTGCCTTATCCGCATTATATGCAACTGAGCCACGCATATAAATCTGATCGGCCTTCTTGCTGTAATTATTCAGAGAAAACTGGAAATAAGTATCCTCACCAACAGTTACATTACGTGAATAAGGTCCCTGGTCAATCATCCACTCACGCTCGCGGCGCGGTTTTTTACCATCTGGAGTAATCAAATCCAAATACTGTGGTTCCTTATCAGTGATAACACCATCGGTCACAAGCTGTGCCACAAGATTATAGTCATGGCTTGACGACTGATATGCAGCGCGAAACAATGCTATATTACGGTATGTATCATCCGGCTTCAATTCCGGAGAAAAATCCTCAGAAGGATTTCCGGGATAATGACCAATGCCACGAGTGTAGTAATCAGAACGCTCGAAAGATTCTGTCGACGCTCCAGCTCCCGTGCAACTCCAGGACATAGCAACTGTTGCTGTTGCCAGTCCGCACATAGTAAGCACACGAGTCAGTTTTTTCGTTTCATTTTTTGCTTTCATAATATATTTAATTGTTATAATCCACTGATTATTTGTTCTCAAGGTTTTGCAAATGTACACATAAAAAAACGGACTATTAAATTATTTAACAAGAAACTTCTCCATTTTTTCCCATTCAGCCAAGTGCAACAAAGTTGAATTGTAAACCAATTCAGTTCTAGCATAGGAATATGTAAAGACGCTTTCTTAATAGGATTTCTGGAGGTTGAATAACATTCATATCCGTATTTATCGGCATTAAAATTTACTGTAAACCTTAAATTATCAAGTTTTTTACTACTTTTGTTGTTATAAACATATATAATACAGAATGAGTAAAAGTATAGAAAGCAACAAACAGTTTATGGTAGGCAACGGACTCCTGGCTTTCGGAGTATTCTTCATCGTATGCCTCTTCCTCTATCTCGGTTTCCGTTCGCAAAAGAAAACAGGCGGCGAACATACTTATAAAGACATCTACGAAATCTGTCTGACAAAATCATTTGCCGGTGATTCGCTGAACATATTCATCAACGACAGTCTGATAATGGCACGCACGATGAATAATGCCGACATCACATTCCAGATAAACAGATTTGCAGAAGAAAACGCACTTATGGTGGTAGATGCCAAAACGGACATCATGACTCCTTTCAATCTTAATAAGGAAGGAGGAAAGGTCACAGTGGAAAAGAAAAACGGACAGATATTCTTTCTGTATGAAGGCTACGAACAAAAATAAAGAATAAGAGTATAACAGAATTAGTATCGGCGTGACAGACAGTAGGACATTGTCTATCACGCCGTTTCTTTTGAAAAAATTTGTAGCTCGAAAAATAAATATTAAATTTACGGTGTCGAGGGTTATAATCCTAACGACAATCAAACAAACTGATATATAGACTCTACACTGAAAGTAATGATAGATATAAGAAACATACAAGACTTCAACAATTATCTCGACACTCTTCTTAATCAAACAGAGTGCGATGATATTGAGTTCAAAGGTGCAGCCGGAGGTTTTCCAAGTAGTTTTTGGGAAACTTATTCAGCTTTTGCAAATACAGATGGAGGGACCATAGTGTTTGGTGTAAAAGAAACAAATGGTAAGTTTTCATTAAATGGCTTGTCAGAAGAGCAAATAGAAAAATACAAAAAGGATTTTTGGAATGGTGTAAACAATCCTTCCACCATAAGCTGTAATCTGATGAATGAGAATAATGTAAGTGATGCAGAATATAAAGGGTATAGATTTTTACTTTTTTTTATTCCGAGAGCAGGTAAAGACCAAAGACCTGTATTCAAAACTACAGATCCATACAATGGCACTTACAAACGTAATTATGAAGGTGATTATAAGTGTTCGAAAAAAGAAGTCAGACGTATGTTCGCTGACGCTGACGACCAACATCCAGCCGATAGCCGCATATTGAAAAACTATACTATGGACGACATTGATATGGAAACAATCCGGGCATACCGACAAAAGTTTAGTATATCTTCACCAGACCATCCATGGTTAATACTGAATGACATTGATTTACTCAAAAAATTAGGAGGATACCGTAAAGACAGAGAAACAGGTGAAGAAGGATTCACTGTTGCAGGTTTGCTAATGTTCGGTAAAAGTGAATCAATAACCGACATCGAATGTACACCGAATTTTTTCCCGGATTACCGCGAACACCTAACAGAGGACGAGAATGTGAGATGGACAAACCGCATATGTTCAGATGGCACTTGGGAAGCTAATCTATTCAACTTCTATCAGCGAGTATTACCACGACTGCAATCTGTACTACCGAAGCCTTTTAAATTAGAAGGAAACATCCGAAAGGAAGAAACGCCAGCTCATGTAGCTGTAAGAGAAGCTCTTATTAATCTTTGTGTACATGCCGACTATACTGAAGACGCTTCGCTTGTTGTGAAACATAACACAAATGCTTTTATATTTTCTAATCCTGGGACAATGCTTGTATCTAAGGAGCAATACTATTCAGGTGGTGAAAGCGTCTGCAGGAACAAGTCTCTACAAAAAATGTTCTCAATGCTTGGAGTTGCAGAAAAAGCAGGAAGTGGAACTGACAAAATCTTAAAAGGTTGGAAGGAATCCAACTGGAGAGCACCAATAATAAATGAGCATCAAAACCCTGACAAAGTTGAACTTATCATGCCAATGGAATCCCTGCTATCTGAGAATACAAAATTAAGATTAGAGGAGAAATTTGGTAGAGTAGCCGGCACATTTGAACATGATGTATTATCTATTTTGGCTTTGACATGTGATGAGGGAAGTGTAACAAACGAAAGATTGCGTTATTCTTTAAATCTTCATAAAAGGGAAATATCTGTTTTATTAAAACAAATGTGCCAAAGCGGACTACTTGTAGCACAATGGTATGGAAGAGGCACGAGATATCTTCTCCCGGAAAACATTAACAACAATTTATTTACATCCATAGAGCAATCACAAGAGGATATTATCTCATCCAATAGCGAAGTTTCTTTAAAAGTTATAGGGGAACCTATGGATAATAATAGGGGAACCTCAGACGATTATAGGGGAACCTCAGACGATTATAGGGGAACCTCGGATGATAATAGTATCAATTCACACAAAAAAAGGTTATCAAAAAACCAAATGGATTTACTTGTAATTAGTATATGTCAGGACTGGATGGATAAAGAAGAAATCGCTCAACGGCTACATAGAAAGGTAAAATATGTATCAGATGTCATACTTCCACGCTTGGTAAAAGAAAAACAATTAGAAATGCTATATCCAGGCACACCCAATCATCCAAGACAAAAATACAAGATCAAGGATTAGATTTATCCATTTTTACCCTGTTTGTACAAAAATTGCTATCTTTGCCTTAACTGTATTAAGGCATATACAAGATAACGAACAATCTAAATAATTATTTTATATGAAAGACTTTTTGAAAATGACATTTGCCTCAATCATCGGAATGATGATTGCCGGTTTCGTATTGCTCATAATTGGTATATCAGTTATAGGCGGAATGGTGGCTACTACCGAAGTGGCAACTGTAGTGAAGGAAAATTCAGTTTTCGTGCTCGACCTTAAAGGTAGCGTAGTGGAAAGATATGAAGATAACCCATTCGAACAGATTTTGGGTGAAGAAATAACTACAAGAGGGCTTGAAGATATCCTGGCATCAATAGAGAAAGCTAAAAATGACCCTAAAATTAAAGGTATGCTTATCAATGCCGAAGCTTTTGCCTGTTCTACTGCATCGCTTCAGGACATCAGAACTGCAATAGCAGACTTTAAGGAATCAGGAAAGTTTGTTGTAGCTTACTCAGGCGCTTATACTCAAGGTGCATACTATGTTTCTACCGTAGCCGACAAGGTTTTCCTTAATCCTTCGGGAAGTATTTCATGGCACGGACTGTCTGCACAGACTATGTTCCTGAAAGACTTGCTTGCCAAGGTGGGTGTAAAAATGCAGATATTCAGAGTAGGTACATACAAATCAGCCGTAGAACCGTTCATCGCTACAGAAATGAGTCCTGCCAACAGAGAGCAGACCCTTGCTTTCACTCAGTCAATCTGGAACGAAATAGTAAACGAAGTATCAGAATCAAGAAACATCTCAGTAGAAAAACTGAATGAAATGGCCGACAAATGTATGGACTTCCAGCCTGCTGAAGCATACGTGGAAAACGGACTGGCAGACCAGCTGATGTATAAGGATGAGGTATTGTCATATCTTAAAAAACTTACAGGCATTAGCGAAAAGTCTACTCTGAACACACTGACTCTGGACGATATGAAGAATCTGGCAGTGCCTTCAACAGTGAAGAGCCGAGACGTAATAGCTGTATATTATGCATTCGGAGAAATAGACAATGCTGCAGATCCATATAATGAAGGTATCGTATCTGAAAAAGTGACAAAACATTTGCGTGACTTGAGAAATGACGACAATGTTAAGGCCGTAGTTCTCAGAGTGAACTCACCGGGTGGTAGCGCATACGGTTCTGAACAGATTTGGCGTGAGGTGACACTGCTGAAGGAAAAGAAGCCGGTAGTGGTTTCTATGGGTGACTATGCTGCTTCAGGCGGTTATTATATCTCTTGTGCTGCCGACTGGATTGTGGCTCAGCCAACTACCCTTACTGGTTCTATCGGTATATTCGGAATGATTCCTGATGCATCTGAACTTATCACAAAGAAACTTGGAGTTAAAATAGACGGTGTAAAGACCAACAAGCTTGCTGATATGGGAGACATGAGCCGTCCGTTCAATGCCGAAGAAGGTGCGCTGATACAGGGTATGGTGAACAGCGGTTACGAACTATTCACCAAGAGATGTGCTGAAGGCAGAAATATGCCTATTGACAGTCTGAAAATGATTGCCGAAGGTCGTGTATGGTCGGGCGAAATGGCTAAAGAGCTGAAACTTGTTGATGAATTGGGAAATCTGGAATGTGCTATCAAGAAAGCTTCTGAGCTTTGTGGTATAAGAGACTACAAGGTAGCCTCTTATCCTAAGAAAGTGGATTTCATCACAAGCCTCATCAGCAACGCCAAGCCTGAAAGATATATAAGCAGCAAACTGGAAGATTCGTTCGGAGAATTCTACAACGGATTCATGATGATAAAGAACCTCGACAAGGCTGACCGCTTACAGGCAAGAATGCCTTTCGAGATATCTATAAACTAAAATGTATAAAAGTTCCAACCACACGAAGATGAAACAAAGCAAACCTCGCATATACATTCCCCTGCTTCCTTTTTCGGCATTATACGGCATGGCTGTATGGCTGAGAAACAAGCTGTTCGACTGGGATATTCTGAAATCAAGGAGTTTCCCGATACCGGTGATATGCGTGGGAAACATCACAGTGGGTGGAACCGGGAAAACGCCTCACACTGAGTATCTGATAAGACTGCTGAAAGATGAATTCAGTGTGTGCGTGTTGAGCCGCGGGTACAAACGCAAATCGAAAGGTTTCGTTCTGGCAGAGAAAGGTAAGAGCACTATAGAGGATATAGGAGACGAACCTTTCCAGATGTGGCAGAAGTTTCCGGATATCAATGTAGCCGCCGACAGTGACAGATGCAACGGTATTGACAATCTTATCGTAAAGACCGGCAACCGTGACAAGAAGCAGGTAATAGTGCTGGACGATGCATATCAACACAGATATGTCAAGGCAGGAATGTACATACTGCTGATAGACTACAACAGACGTATCCGTCACGACACTCTCCTACCCGCCGGACGACTAAGGGAACCGGAAAGCGGAAAAAGCAGGGCTGATATTATCATAGTAAGCAAATGTCCGGAGAACATGACTTCAGAAGAGATGCGCAGACTGCGTTATGAAATATTTCCTACAGCAGAGCAGGAAGTGTTCTTCACATATATGAAGTACGGAAATCTGTACCGCATATTCCGTCAGGGGAATAACGACGAAATGAAGCCTGAGGATATATCACCGGACAGACATATACTGCTGCTCACCGGAATTGCATCGCCAAAGGCTATAACTGACAAGCTTAGGCAATACACCGGAAACATAGAGTCAATGGTATTTGCTGACCATCATAACTTCAGCCGGGAAGATATGGAAACTCTCAGAAGCAGATTTATGTCGATGCCCGAAGGCAGAAGAATGATAATAACAACAGAGAAAGATGCGGCAAGGCTTACCACTCACCCGCACCTGAGCGAAGAACTGAAACCATATATCTACGCTCTGCCTGTGGAAGTAAGCTTTCTGAACAACGAAACAATAAAGTTCAACCAAAAAATAACCGAGTATGTTAGAAAAAATTCAAGAAACAGCAGCATTCCTGAAAGCAAGGATGCAGACAAATCCTGAGACAGCAATTATACTGGGCACAGGACTGGGCAGCTTGGTACACGACATTACCGACAAGTATGAAATACCTTATTCAGAGATACCGAATTTCCCCGTATCGACAGTAGAAGGACACAGCGGCAAGCTAATCTTCGGAAAACTTGGAGGTAAGGACATCCTCGCAATGCAAGGACGTTTCCACTACTACGAAGGTTACTCGATGAAAGAAGTGACATTCCCTGTCAGAGTCATGAGAGAACTCGGCATAAAGACACTTTTCGTATCGAACGCAGCAGGTGGAACTAATCCTGATTTCGAAATAGGCGACCTGATGGTTATTACGGACCATATAAACTTCTTCCCGGACAATCCGCTGAGAGGCAAGAATATAGACTACGGTCCTCGATTCCCGGACATGAGCGAGGCTTATTCGCACGAACTTATTGAAAAGGCATTCGAAATTGCAGCTGAAAAAGGTATCAAACTTCAGAAGGGAGTATACATCGGTACCCAGGGACCTACTTTTGAAACTCCTGCCGAATACAAGATGTTCAGAATATTGGGAGCTGACGCTGTAGGTATGTCGACAGTACCGGAAGTGATTGTGGCAAACCATTGCGGAATCAGAGTATTCGGTGTATCGGTTATCACCGACCTGGGAGTGGAAGGCAAGATAGTGGAAGTATCGCACGAAGAAGTACAAAAGGCTGCCGATGCCGCTCAACCACGGATGACCAGCATAATGAAAGAACTTATAAACAGAGTATAAACAATTATATAATCATGCACGAAGGAAACAGAACAGAAATTTCCACTTTGGGAGAATTCGGACTGATAAAACATCTGACCGACAATATAAAGTTAGTAAACAACGAAACAAAATACGGTATCGGCGATGATGCTGCCGTGTTGGAATATAGCGACCGTCAGGTTCTCGTCACTACAGACCTGCTGATGGAAGGTGTACATTTCGATTTGGTATATACACCGCTGAAACATCTGGGATATAAGTCGGCAATGGTAAACTTTTCCGACATATACGCAATGAACGGAACACCGAAGCAGATAACAGTCTCACTTGCCGTATCAAAAAGATTCTGTATTGAAGACCTGGAAGATTTCTACGAAGGATTGAAACTGGCATGCCAGCTGCATAATGTTGACATAGTGGGCGGCGATACCACTTCATCTGTAACAGGACTTGCAATATCTATCACATGTATAGGCGAAGCAAGAAAAGAAGACGTGGTCTATCGCAACGGCGCAAAGGAAACAGACCTTATCTGCGTGACAGGTGACCTCGGAGCCTCATATATGGGACTTCAGCTGATGGAACGCGAAAAAGCCGTGTTCAACGGAAGCAAGGATGTACAGCCTGACTTCGCCGGTAAGGAATATCTATTGGAAAGATTCCTTAAACCGGAAGCAAGAAAGGACATCATCGAAGAACTGGCAAAAGCAGGTATCAAACCTACTGCAATGATGGATATCTCCGACGGACTTTCATCCGAACTGATGCATATATGCAGCCAGAGCAAATGCGGATGCCGTGTTTACGAAGAACGTATTCCTATAGACTATCAGACAGCCGTTATGGCAGAAGAGTTCAATATGAACCTCAGCACTTGTGCCTTAAACGGAGGAGAAGACTATGAACTTCTTTTCACTGTTCCACTGACAATGCATGAAGCAGTTTCACAGATAAAGGATGTGAAAGTGATTGGTCATATCACAAAAGAAGAACTTGGCTGTGCGCTTGTGACAAGAGACGGCAACGAACTTGAGCTCAAAGCTCAGGGATGGAATCCTTTAAAATAAAAACAAGCCCACACTTATAGGATGTCAGCAATGTTTTCATACAGACATTGCTGGCATTTGATTTAATCAATATATCTATTCCGCTAAACGATTAACAATCCTGTTTATAACTTCATGAGCAAATTATCACCCGAAACTATAGAATTTATCAACAAGCACCGTAAAGATGATGTAAGACAACTGGCTCTCCAATCAAAAAAAGATGGAAAGGTGGACATAAACGAAGCCGTGACACAAATTGCCGGATGGCAGATTGCTGAGAAAAAGATTCCTTCATGGAGCAAAATAGATTCTATAATCTATCCCAAACATCTTTCTATGGAGCAATGTTCATCTGAAGTTACAGCAAGATTCAAGGCATCACTGGTGAAAGGGGAAACTTTTGCTGACCTGACATCTGGTTTCGGTGTAGACTGTTCATTCATAGCCTCTGGATTCAAGCATGCACACTATGTAGAAAGACAGGAAGAATTATGTGATATTGCCAGACATAACTTTAAGATACTTGGATTAAATCATATTGAAGTCCACAATACAGACGGAATAGAGTATCTGAAAAATATGGAGCCCGTGGACTGCATATACCTTGATCCTGCAAGAAGAAACAGCAATGGAGGAAAAACTGTAGCAATAACCGATTGCGAACCTGACGTGAGCAGCATGGAGGAACTACTTGTTGAAAAAGGCAGTACGGTAATGATAAAGCTGTCACCTATGCTGGATTTGCACTCGGCAATGAAAACACTTAAACATATCAACAGTATTCACATCATATCTGTTAATAACGAATGTAAGGAACTTGTTATAATCTTATCAAAACATTCATTATCAGATGAAAAAGCTGTTGATAACTTAAAAATAAGTTGTGAACAACTTGTTAATAACTCAGAGACACAGCATCTGGAATTCACCTACGAAGAGGAAAAATCAGCAGAGATAAACTATTCTGACAACATTGGAGAGTACCTTTATGAACCGGGAGCAGCAATATTGAAAGCTGGAGCATTCAAAATACTTGCAAAGAAATTCTGTGTTAATAAACTGCATCAGAACAGCCAGCTTTATACTTCTGATAAACTGATTGACTTTCCAGGCAGACGATTTAAGGTAATAGAGGTTTCTACATTTGCGAAAAAAAATCTCAAGGCCTTCCTTAAAGACCTTGAGAAAGCAAATCTTACTATAAGAAACTTTCCATCAACCGTCGATGACTTGAGAAAGAAACTCAAGCTGAAAGAAGGCGGAGATGTCTATATCTTTGCCACCACACTTGCAAACGGTGATAAAGTTCTCATTAAATGTCAAAGTCTAAAATCATTTGTTTCATAACAGGAAGTCCACGATGTTAGGATAAATCCAGGATATATAGAATAATAGACACAACAATAAGCATTATTCAATTGCAATAACATAAAAAAAATACTTTTCGAACCACAAAAAGCACTTTTTTGAAACTTTTTTCACAAGAATGTTTGGTAATATAAAAAAAATGCCTACCTTTGCAATCGCAAAAGAGAAACAACGGTGCCATAGCTCAGTTGGTAGAGCAAAGGACTGAAAATCCTTGTGTCCCCGGTTCGATTCCTGGTGGCACCACTTTGAAGAAAAGCAAAAGACAGTAAAATCCTGATTTCCAAGTG
>NZ_JADYTF010000219.1 GCF_021530995.1 Bacteroides caecigallinarum | reverse complement strand
GTTTGAGGCGATCAGCCTCACTCAATTCAAGCACTTTTATATGTTTCATGATTCAATTTCTAAAATATCATGAGACAATATTAATAATTTATGCTGAATATAAAAATATTTTAGATCACTTACTTATCCGCAAATAAGTGTATAATCATTAATATCTTTATTAAGAAAATGATAATCTAAAAAAAACTAAGCTTATGAAAACACTTATGCTAGCAGTTGTGGCATGCTGCTCTATGATGATTTTTGCATGCGGCAATAAGGAAGTGCCGGAAGAACCGGAAAAGGACTTATCAGGAAGAACCGGTAATGATAATACAGGAGATGAGGAAGAGAAGGGCAGTGTGAATATAGGTTTTCGAAGCTGAGGGATGGAAAGATACTGTATATTTTAATTTCGAAATTATACCGGGCGATACAGTGGAATTTTAAATGGTCTTTACCTACTGGCGAACACTAAAATGCGGAATGGCTACGGTGCACTTCAAAAAGAAGGAATTGAAAATGATTAATATAGCAATTGCAGGAACAGGGTATGTGGGCTTGTCGATAGCCACATTACTGGCTCAGCATCATAAGGTGACAGCTGTGGACGTGATACCTATCCTCGGCTATAGTTTATTGGTCTGGTAAAAAGAAAAGGTTTCCTGTATTGTCGTTTTCATTATTTTTTTCATTATTTGCAGGGTCGGCATTGACTGTATTTATGTATTATGTCTACATTAAGTTTTCCCGCCAAAAGGCGGGAGGCTTGCGGATTTTTTTCGTTGTTTTATTGTTTGAATTATCCATATAAATGAGTATTTTTGCAGTTGTTAAGGGCTTATGCGGATTATCCGGTTCAGCTTTCTTTGGATGGGAATGATGAGTAAATAAACAGAATGAAAAATGTTGGAAAAAACTTATAAATTAATTCCAATAATAAAGAATGATGTTGATGGCTATCAATATATAGCCAATCTTTATCACGACATCAAGAAAATCTGTCCATCAGAGATAGGGATAGATTTTTCTTCATGCCGTAGGTTTGATGCCAATCTATCCTCAGCACTGGGTGCGCTACTTGATAAATTGTCTGAAGACGGTTATCAAATATGGCTACTGAATATTTTTAAAGCTGCAGCCGGTGTTCGAAGAGCTCTTACCCGCAATGGATTTCTAAAAGCTTTCTCCATCACTACAAATAATGAGGAGCGTGAGAATTTCATTTTATATAAGAAGTTTTCAGCCAGTGAGCAGGTGGAGTTCAAACAATATATATTTGAAGAACTAATAAATAAACAGAAGTTTCCCAAACATACAACCGCTGCAGGTGAAAGTATTCAGGAAAGCATCCTTGAAATATTTATAAATTCAAGCACACATAGTGATTGCAATCATGTATATTGTTGTGGTGAATACATATCAAAAAATTCGCCCCACACTCTGGACATGACCATAGTTAATCTGGGAACGAGTATAGAAGATAATGTGAACCGGCACATGCTCAAATTAAACAAGAAACAATTGTCGTCATGTGCATGCATAGAATGGGCTATAATTCAGGGTAATACCACAAAGAATGTTCCCGGAGGTCTTGGATTTACAATTATATGCAATTTTATACTTAGAAATCAAGGGAAACTACAGATAATTTCATCAGACGCCTATTGGGAGCTCTGTCACGAAGGTTCCAGATCCGTCAAGATGAATAATAAATTTCCCGGTACAATAGTGAATATGGAATTCAATATAGATGATGATACAGTATATTATGC
>NZ_JADYTF010000218.1 GCF_021530995.1 Bacteroides caecigallinarum | reverse complement strand
ATCATAATATGAATATTGCATTACTAACAGCTGCTGGAAACGGTACAAGAATGGGACAAGATATACCCAAGCAGTTTATGACAATTGACGATTGTCCTATTATAATTTATACTATGCTTCCTTTTCAGGAACACGAGGAAATTGATGAAATAGCTGTAGTATGCCTCGCAGGATGGGAGAATAGCCTTAAGGCATATTCCAATCAATTTGGGATAACAAAACTCAAATATATTTTTCCAGGAGGATCCAGTAACCAAGGTTCTATTCATAATGGAATTTTGGGGTTAAAAGAGGCAGGTTATTCAGACGAAGATATTATTTTGATACAGGATGGCGTACGACCGCTTGTATCTGCTGATATCATAACAAATAATATCAATGTTTGTAAAAAATATGGATATGCTATAACAGGATTAATGTGCAAAGAAGTAATAATGGAATTTAAACCAGAGAATGAGGTACTTGGATATATATCCATACCTCGCGAGCGATTGGTTCGTACACAGACTCCTCATACGTATAAACTTGGTATTATATTAGACATCCATAAAAAAGCGGAAATCTATAACCTTGATATGACTGCTTCTTGTGAACTTGCTGCAAAACTTGGTATAAATGATCAGCATCTTGTCTTAGGTAATGAGAAGAATGGTTTGAAGTTGACTAATGTTGAAGATATTGAACTTTTCAAAGCATTGAAACATGTTTCAAAATATCCTTGGTTAAAGTAATTATGGCTTATATTGATGATATAAATGAGGTAGCTTCACTCAAACTACCATGGGAAAATTTGAGAGGTAAGAATATTTTAGTTACAGGTGCTACAGGAATGCTTTGTTCTTCTCTTGTAGAGGTTCTTATGTCACACAAAGGGCAAAACTATCATGTATATGCAACCGGGAGAGATGAAACAAAAGTAAAAAGAATATTTACAAAATACTTTGATAATCCTTTCTTTCATTTCTTTGAATATGATGTTCGTAATCCTCTAAATTGTGATATTCAGTTTCACATTATAATAGCAGGTGCAAGTGTGGCTTCTCCACAATTGTATGTATCTGATCCAGTAAGTGTTATGAAATCAAATTTAAATGGGGTAGACAATCTATTCTCATATGGTGTAAAACATGGTCTTGAAATTTTTCTATACGTATCTTCAAGTGAAATATATGGTGAAGGTGATGGACAAGTGTTTACCGAAAGCGATAGTGGTTATGTGAATTGTGCGACCTTAAGAGCATGTTATCCTTCAGCAAAGCGTGCTTCTGAAACACTTTGTATAGCATATGGGTATCAATATGGTATTGATGTTCGAATTATACGTCCTTGTCATATTTACGGACCACATTTTTCAGATTCTGATAAGCGTGTATATGCTCAATTTATACGTAATGTGCTTGCAAATGAAGATATTGTAATGAAGAGCACTGGAAAGCAGTATCGATCATGGTGTTACGTGGTTGATTGTGTTTCTGCAATACTTTACATTCTTTTAAAAGGTAAAAATGGAGAGGCATATAATGTTGCTGACATAAAGTCCAATATTACTATTAAAGAATTAGCTGAGATGATTGCAGAAATAGCAGGTAAAAAGGTTATAGTAGAATTACCTTCAGATATTGAGAAATTAGGTTTTAACATTGTAACTAGATCAGTTCTTTCAACTGAAAAATTACAATCATTAGGATGGTATACGGATTCTAGTATGAAAGAAAATCTAGTTAATACTATAGAAGCAATAAAAAATGAGAAAGGAGATTACCTTAACTGATTTACACAG
>NZ_JADYTF010000217.1 GCF_021530995.1 Bacteroides caecigallinarum | reverse complement strand
ATATTATAAAATCATTAAAATCAAACCTTGCAGATTTAACTTACATTCTTTTTGTCATAAGGAAAGAATTTGAACAAATAATTGAGACTTCTGATGATGAAAAGACTAATGAAAATTTGCGGAAAACCACTTCTGCCTTGCAAGAGTCCAATAATAATGTTATCAGATTGTATCATGAAATAAATAAAAATGAAGATAGGATACAGAATGAATGGTACAATGATGATACTACACTTAAAAAACTCAAAAAGGAGGTTGATAATCTTAAAAAATCAATAGATGCATTGATAGATGGGAACAAGAACCTGTTAAAATAATAACAGAAAGATCAATATGCCTTTTAATACAATAAACAACGTTTATAAAAACGTAAAACAAGTTGATGAAGACCTTAGCCAAGGACATGTCTCTGTACAAGAAACGAGTAAAGCAGTCAATGATATAAAGAAGACATGGGATGATTTCGCAAAGATTGGAGATTATCGTGATAAGTATGGTAATAAGCAGAATAAACTTGCGGATTTTGCCAAAAAGGAATTCGTCCCAGGTACATTTGATGCTTTTGGAGGTATAAAAAACGGAGCAGCAACAGGTATTAGCAGTGTTTCATCATTTTTTAGTGCTGTCGATTCATTTAAAGGAAGCTGGAGAAATCCTGAACAGGCACGACAAAAACTGGAAGATGGTTTAAAACAAATTTCAAATGGAGTAAAACAGTTTGGGGAGACACTAAAGAATATTTCACGAGCAGGAAAAGGTATTAGTGACATGTTGGGCACTAATAGTAAACATCCTATTCTGGATGGCATTGGAAATTTCGGCAATGGAACGTCTGTTTTTGGTGAGAATTTTGGTAATAGTGGAATTCCAGTATTGGCTGGTATTACTGCTGGGGAAATCAGCAAAAAAGTTAACAATTCAGTAGATGGAGTACCTACAGGGGGAGCAGCACCCATAAGCTTAGTTGAAAACGATACGTCAATATATGATACAAAATCTAACAAGCTGCAAGAAAAAACTGCAATAAATTCAAATACATCACTAAATAATACAGATACCAAGACTGATTTCAAGACTGACAGTGATGATTTCAGTGCCGATATGATACACGAAATCAATGTAATTCTTGATGGAAACTACTCACAACAAAACTCAATTTGCTCAATTAACGGGAATAAATACAAGTTGAGTGAATATTCCCTTTCTCAGGAATTACTGCGACCGATGATATTGAATTTTTCATTAGAGAAGAATGAAAAAATTGAGACACAATCGGATGTGGTTTTTGCAGACATAACTCAAATTATTGGAAAGACGTTCGAAATCAATGTTTCAACTGTAAAGACAAGTATTGACGAAAGTTCTGCCCAACCTCAAAAAGCTTTTGAATTTAAGGGGATGATAATAGATGTCTCCGCTTCAAGAAATACTGCTAGTACTCAATATGCTAGAGTCACTGTTGCATCGATGGATGTTCTTTTACAGAATGCACCACACTGTCGTTCTTTTGAAAATATGACTTTAGCAGATATAGTTACAAGTGTACTGAATTCATATAAGGAAATTAATGGGAAAATAAATCCAAGGTTTAAGGAAAAAATACCTTATATAGTACAATACAATCAAACTGACTATGCTTTTATCAGTATGTTGGCAGTACGATTTGGGGAATGGATGTATAGTACTGGGAAAGATTTTGTGTTTGGAGAATTAATTACCAATGATTCTTCAACAGCTACACTTGAATATCCAGGTGGCAGTCTAATGTCATATAATTTATATC
>NZ_JADYTF010000216.1 GCF_021530995.1 Bacteroides caecigallinarum | reverse complement strand
ATAAAATACAGACCGTTACATATATAAAAAAAGTTCTGTTTCCAAGAATGGTACTTCCTAAAAACAGAACTAATATTTTAACTTTCAAATCTGCCTAATCAATAGTTGATTTCTGAGATTCAACCTCTTCAGAAGAAATATTATTACGACAATCCCGTTTCACAAATCTTTTAGTATTGTTTGCAATAGAAGCCAATGCTCTATATAATTCGGCTAACAATCTTCCACTCACAACAACAAGGAATCCCATAATTGGATATATAATAACCATAATAAATCCAGAACCAATATGAAGGAAACCTCCTCCAAGAATATCACCTACATAACTATCAAGCCCAAAGATAACAAACAACAATGAGATTATACATCCACCCACTCCAAGATAGAATCCAAGCCACTCACCAAGTGTTTGTATAAAATGAGACACAACAGGTATAGCAACAAAATCATTGTCCTCCTGAAGATATTCTTTTACCTTCTTCTGCCTGTTAAACCAAAGATGAGCACTCATAATTCCTAAAAAGATAAACAAAAGGAATATCAATACACAAGCAAACACTTCTCCTCCTGAAAGGAATTTAAGTATCCTACTATCCATATAAATGACATATAATGGGAACAGCAGATTCAAAGCGGCAATCACCGCATACAACCAACGGAAAGGTTCACGATAAAATTTTCCATTGTCAATATAATTCCAAACCTTGTCTAAAAAAGCGAATAATTTGTTGTCCATAATACTATGATTTTAAATTAAACAATAACTATTTCCATGTAAGAGTATTTATAAGTCAGCTTATGCAACAAAGCTGTAGAACAAAGATAATAAAATATATTATAAAAAATTATATTTCCTCATTATTATCTTAAGACTCCCCCCTATTACTCCACAAATACAACCATAATTTTTTCTACATCAAACCACAACGAAAGAATTGAATCATATTCATGATTGCCAGTTGTATATCTTTAGTTTTCTACATCAAACCACAACTGATACCAGTGTCGGTATGGGTGTTCCGTTGTTGTATATCTTTAGTTTTCTACATCAAACCACAACTTTGGGGAGTTTCTCTTTTATCTCTAACAGTTGTATATCTTTAGTTTTCTACATCAAACCACAACTTCACATCTAGTCCATCCGTTTTTACCTCTGTTGTATATCTTTAGTTTTCTACATCAAACCACAACTTCACAAAAATACGTAAATTTACAATATAAGTTGTATATCTTTAGTTTTCTACATCAAACCACAACCAAGCTGCGTATGCCACGTCTCTTGACGAGTTGTATATCTTTAGTTTTCTACATCAAACCACAACTCACTCTGCATTTTATAGACTTGTGACTATGTTGTATATCTTTAGTTTTCTACATCAAACCACAACTATAAGTAATATTACTACAATGTACAGATGTTGTATATCTTTAGTTTTCTACATCAAACCACAACTGTGTTACACTGTAAGTCTTAGGTAGCGAAGTTGTATATCTTTAGTTTTCTACATCAAACCACAACAAGTGGGGTGCTTCTTACTCAATGCAGTGGTTGTATATCTTTAGTTTTCTACATCAAACCACAACAAGCTGAGTGAGCCACTGGTCCCATGCACGTTGTATATCTTTAGTTTTCTACATCAAACCACAACTAAAAACGAAATTGGAAAAACCGTACCAAGTTGTATATCTTTAGTTTTCTACATCAAACCACAACGCCCATGAAATTATGCATTGTTTATTGAAGTTGTATATCTTTAGTTTTCTACATCAAACCACAACGTCATTTAATTCCGGGTCATCGTATATGTCGTTGTATATCTTTAGTTTTCTACATCAAACCACAACGCCCATGAAATTATGCATTGTTTATTGAAGTTGTATATCTTTAGTTTTCTACATCAAACCACAACTACCCATAGATTACCGTCTATCAGATATGGTTGTATATCTTTAGTTTTCTACATCAAACCACAACAAGCACTTTACCCTGTTCAGCAG
>NZ_JADYTF010000215.1 GCF_021530995.1 Bacteroides caecigallinarum | reverse complement strand
TAGATAAATCCATGTTTGATTTATTGATAAGATATACAACTCCATTCGTGATAGAAAATACTAATTATGAAGCAAAACATCCTACCGAGTTAGGATATGCGAAAAATGCTAACTTTGTAGATCCAACTGAGTCTCTCTCAAACGTTTGTATTGATGCTTATGGGACAAATAGACATTCAGAATCAGGAACTAAAAGAACAGTTAATTCATATAATAGTGAGACATTATTTGGGGAAAATAATAATCTTACTGATATTGAATATTGGATTCTTCAATTAGATATAGCCAAGCAACATAAGAGACCAGGAGCAAGTGGAAAGTTTAATAAAGTTCGCAATATGATTAGGCATTCTAATTTGTTTCCTGGTATTAAAGATATCGAGATTGGATTTGACAATGACAATAACAGTTTTGTTTATTTTATATCTGACAATGGCAGATTTAGATTAAA
The DNA here is from genome assembly GCF_021530995.1 of Bacteroides caecigallinarum. Classification (GTDB taxonomy): domain Bacteria; phylum Bacteroidota; class Bacteroidia; order Bacteroidales; family Bacteroidaceae; genus Phocaeicola; species Phocaeicola faecigallinarum. Next base: position 1,550 of record NZ_JADYTF010000215.1, on the reverse strand, counting down.
TGAATTGGGATATGGGTATCAATGTATGTTCTCATGGATTTTTGATTTCTGTAAAAAAATGTTTGATCGATATCCTAATTCGAAAAATCCTCTACATGAGCCTGCTATTCTTTTGGTGGATGAAATAGACATGCACCTTCATCCATCGTGGCAACGTTTGATTTTATCTGAATTATGTAATATGTTCCCTATGACACAATTCATAGTGACAACACATAGTCCTCTTATAGTCCAATCGATGAAAAAGATAAATTTATATGTTCTTTCTAATAAATCTGAAGGTGTAGAAATTAGAAGATATCGTGATATCTCATTCCAAGGTTGGACTGTTGAAGAAATACTTCGTGAGCTTATGGATTTGGGAGACGATGTTCGTTCTGATGAGTACATTAAATTGATAGATAAGTTCAAATCCGCTTTACAGTCTGGAAATTCTGACGAAGCTACTTTAGTGTATGAAAAGCTAAGTGATATTTTACATCCTAATAGTATTGAAAGAGAACTGTATCCTATGCAGATTGAAGGTATAGATGACAAACGTTATGATTAAGATACAATTACCAGAAAGACCCAGTAAGTTGACTAAAGAACTGGAACTAGAGCTGGTTGAAAGATTCAAAAGGGATACAAATGATTGCGTTTGGAAGGCAAAATTCATTAAAGATGCTGTATTTGATATTGCTTTTGGTAAATGCGCATATTCTGAGACAAAATTGAAAGAAGAGGGAAAGGATATGCAGATAGATCATTTTTATCCTAAACTTGCATATAAAGAAAAGGTTGTTGAATGGGGAAATTTGTTACCATCACTTAATGTATGCAATCGGCATAAAGGAGATACAGATCCTGCTTCTGTTGCGCTTATCAACCCATTATTTGACGATCCCAAGGAACACCTTTATGCGAATAATGGTTTTATTGGATATAAAGATGAGATTGGTCGCAATACAATAGATACTTTTGATTTAAATAATCAGTCATATCTTTTTATACCTCGTTCTTTGCTCATAAAGGAGATAGGTGACAGTTTGATTGATATAGAGCCTTGGTTTGAAATAGATATCTCACGTTTTGTGATAAGATTGAAACAAATTATGAGCAAAGGAACACAAAAAGCAGCATATTCGGCTGCAGTGTCCACTTTTATTCTTGAGAATAAAAAATATGTAGGTTATAAAGAACTTATTAAAAAGAAATTGTTATGGGATGATGAACTGTGTGATTTGGAAAGAAATATGGAGTTTTGTTCAATGCGCAAATAATAAGGGAATGCATAGTTGTATATTGGGCAAAGTTTTAAAAGATTAAAGGCAGAGGATAATTCCCCTGCCTTTTTTGCAACTGAGCCTCATCATCACTAATCAACCCGTCTGCCAGTTACATCTATAGTTACTGATATAGGTTATGATTAGTTCGGTATGGGGTAAGCATTCAGTAAACCCCGTATGATTAGAACTGGTAAAGCCGGCATAGATTGTCTATTAAAAATTTCGACTTGTCTCTGAAAATGTTGAAGATATTCGACGATTTCTATCAGGATCTATTAAAAG
>NZ_JADYTF010000214.1 GCF_021530995.1 Bacteroides caecigallinarum | reverse complement strand
TTGACAACCTGTTCATTTTTTCTTTTAATATTGAATTACTTTTCATCTCTAAAATAGCTGCTGTAAGATTATCGTATTCATTACCAGAATTTCTTCCTATACTTTCTACTATATTGGCTGTTGATTCCAATATATTATTAATTGATTTCTTTTCTGATAAATAACGTATAAACTCCTCTTCAGGCATAGCTCCCCAAAAGCCGTCAGTACAAAGGATAAATCTATCTCCTTTCTGGTACGGATGTTCTGAAACTTCCACTTCAATATCAGGGGTTACGCCTAATGCTTTCATTATAACATTTGATTGTGCAGATAATCGAGCCTGTTCCTCAGATATTACTTTTTTCTTTACCATTTCAAAAACCATAGAATGGTCAAAAGTTCTAAAAACCTTTTTCCCATTTCTAATTTGGTAAATCCTGCTATCACCAACATATGCAGCTATAGCTGAATGCTTAGATATTAATAAAGCTGTTACAGTTGTACCCATACCCTGTAATGCTGAATTATTTTTCCCTTCCTCTATAATAGCTATGTTAGCATTTCTTATAGCCTTTGTCAACGTCATGGATGGATTCGCTTGATGGTCGGCTGCAGAAACTGTTTCTATGATTTTTTTTACTGCCAATTGGGATGCAACACTACCACCTTGCATTCCTCCCATGCCATCACAGACTACAATTAAGTAACCTAGTTTTGTTTCCCTCAAGCCAGCTGCATCTTGATTCTCTTTTCGACCTCCAATTCTAGAGTCGATGAAACCTATTGCATTTTCTTTAATATCAATGGGTGTAACCATAATTATATGATTAATAAGAAACTTAAAATTATAATTATGCTTGCAATAACAAGCAACCATTTCCATGGGGTATTTAACCAATATATCAAATCTAAATTTTTATTGGGATCCAATGCTTCAATAATAGCGAATTTGAACTCTGTAGCAGACTTATAACGCTTGTTAGGCGTTTTTTCTGTAGCTTTTAATATGACTTTATACAACCTTTTGGGTATTTTTTTATCATAAGGTAGCTTCATGGACATTTGTCTAGATAGTACATCAGCTTCAATTTCTGTTTTAAAAGGATTCACACCTGTAAGAAGTTCATAAAAAGTTATGCCGGTTGCGTATATATCCGTTTGTGCATTGATTTCTGTATTTTTACCATCTCTTAAAATTTGTTCTGGGGCTGCATATTGCGGCGTACCAATAAATCCATACGAAGAGTATTTATTACCACCATTCATACGAGCAATACCTAAATCCATTAATTTTACATTCGAACCATTTTCAAGCATAATGTTTGAAGGTTTTACATCTCTATGAACGACACCTCTTGAATGTAGATATTGTAAAGCATCAAGAACTAAACATATTTCGTGTGATATTTTTTTTACTCTTTCATTTGGAGAAAGATTATTGAGCTGTTCTCTAACATGAGTTTCCAGTGTTATTCCTGCAATATATCCACTTAATATAAAAATAGGCCCTGTATCAGAATATACTCACAAAGTCCTATCATTTGTACTAAATTGGGATGAGAAAAGGATAAAGAAGCTTCTAATTTAGCTCTTTCCCTTATCATCTTATTATTGGCATATATATCTTTGACTCTCTTTACTGCTATTCGTTGGTTTGAATCACAGCTAAATCCTAAATATACAGTGCCCATAGCACCTTTTCCTAGAGGAATACTATTTGAATCGTAATAATACCAATGCCCAGAAACTTGTAGAAAAATACGAGAATCTCCTTCTTGTTGATAAACTTGATGTAACATGGTATTATTCATTTTCTAATAATGTTGTTAAGTTTTTTTGGAGAACATTTTTCAAATTATTGGTATCAAACCCATGTAAAGCATGTGTGCCATTATTTATTTGATTCAATGCTGATTGAAAAGATTCAATGGCTAAAACTTTATCGCCACTCCAATAATATGCTATCCCCAAGATATAATACACTTCAGGGGCAAACAGGGATTTATCTTTTATTGAGCTTAATTCTTT
>NZ_JADYTF010000213.1 GCF_021530995.1 Bacteroides caecigallinarum | reverse complement strand
GAACATGTTTTTATCAAAAAATATAGTTTTCTTGATTTATATCAGTTCAAAGTATATAAAACACGCTTTATGATAACAAAAAGTGCATTAATTATATAAATGAACGTACAAGAAGTACAATAAAATACATGCATAAAGCAAGTTTCATTACTGTACCTAATAGAAATCCCAAAAGAGCGCCTGCACCTGAACGCAATGCGGACTTAATGTCTGCATCTCCGAATAGTTCACCGACCATTGCTCCCAAAAACGGCCCAAGAATTAATCCCCACGGAAGAAAAAACAATCCTATAACAGAACCAATGAACGCTCCCCAACTACCCCATTTGGTTCCACCGCTGTATTTACTTCCAAGCACCGGAATAAAATAGTCTATAATCTGAGCTATTATAACCAAAAGGAGTAAAACTATGATTTGGGTAGCAGAAAACTGTATTTTATCAGTGAAATGGAGTAATAGAAAACCTATATATGACAAAGGTGGATCTGGAAGTGCAGGAAGAATACATCCCAACAAGCCGACTAACATAAATAATGAGGCAAGGATTATCAATAATATATCCATATCAGAAAAATTTAAGCATGTTACAAAAAAAGCTGCTCCCCGACTCACGTCGAAGAACAGCCACAACACAAACACAAAATAAAACACGACAAAACTACTATTTGTATCTGTGAAAAACACAGACTTACATACCCATATTCACATACAGTCATGTAATTATATAGTTTTATTACGTTGTCAAATATATATTTCTTAATTACATAATGCCTTTTTCGCGCAAGTGTACCTGCCAGTTCCATGCAGAACGCAGTGTGTCTTCGATAGAAGTTTCAGCTTTCCAGCCCAATTCATTGTTAGCGTATGAAGGATCTGCCCAAACCTTAACGATATCACCTGCACGACGAGGAGCAATCTGATAGTTCAACTTAACACCAGTAGATGACTCAAACGCATTGATAAGTTCAAGTACTGACAAACCGCGACCTGTACCTACGTTGAACACTTCTGCGGATGCTTTCTGCTTACCTTCAAGGATACGGTTCATTGCTATTACATGAGCCTTAGCCAAATCCACTACATAAATGTAGTCGCGGATACATGAGCCGTCAGGAGTATCATAATCATCACCAAATACACTAAGTTTTTCGCGGATACCCATAGCAGTCTGAGTAAGATATGGGATAAGGTTCTGTGGAACTCCATTTGGCAATTCACCGATAAGTGCAGACGGATGTGCGCCTATCGGATTGAAATAACGAAGCTTGATAGCCTTGATAGGAGAACCGGAAGCTATTGTATCGTCAATGATTTCTTCGTTTATCTGTTTAGTATTACCATATGGAGATTCTGCCTTCTTGATTGGAGCTGCTTCTGTTACAGGCAATACGTCAGGCTGACCATATACTGTACATGATGATGAGAAGATGATTCCTTTTACACCATGCTTAGGCATGAGCTCAAGAATATTGATTAATGAAACGATATTGTTGCGATAGTAAAGCAAAGGTTTCTGTACAGATTCGCCAACAGCCTTGCTTGCCGCAAAATGAATAATACCTTCTATACCTGGATATTTAGTGAAAACTGCATCCATACCTTCGTAGTCAAGACAGTCAACTTTCTCGAATGCAGGACGGATACCTGTAATCTGTTCGATGCTGTCAACTACATCTGCTCTTGAGTTTGATAGATTATCAACAATGATTACTTCATAACCGCTGTTTTGCAACTCTACTACTGTATGTGAACCGATATATCCAGTTCCTCCAGTCACAAGAATTCTTTTTTTCATAATTAAATGTTTTATAGCTATTGTATATATGTTTAAGAATTATTTTGAGCAAAAATAATAAATAAAATTCAGAATTGATTCAAATCAAAGGAAAACATACAAAAAAATCCGGTATGTAGAGTCAAGTGGCAAGTGCAAAATTAGCAAATACTTTTATAAAACTCGATTTTGGGGGTTGAAAACCCTAGTTTTTTACGCGGTCTATCATTAATTTGATATTGTACTTTGTTCAGTTCCGCTT
>NZ_JADYTF010000212.1 GCF_021530995.1 Bacteroides caecigallinarum | reverse complement strand
AAAATAAGCAGTCACGCAAGAAATGAGTATAAAACTTATATTTTCAATCACAAAAGGGTTTACAAATATGCCAAACCACATAATGCTTAAGATTGACAGAATAAATCACAGTCATAATATTATAACTATTTAATAAAACTTGGAACACGCAAACTACTAAAATCTTTAGTAGAAATACTAGCACATTTAGTAGTTCATGAAATATATTTGTTATATTTGCAAAAACGGTGCGACAAGAAGTCGTACAAGTAATTGTTCAGCATGATGTCTGAACCTGTTGTTCCGTCAACAGTAGCCTAAAGAGGCGTGCTTTACGGGTAATTGTTTGGTGCGAAGCCCTCTTGACAATATGGTTCTGTGCAGAAATATCCAATGCATAGGCTGTTAGGCTGACCGATATGAGTAACACATGTGAACCGCTGCACCACCGTAACAAATGAATAGCTTACGGATATTTACAAGCTATAGCCAAAAGGCTGGCAGTCAAGATGGCTCTCTCGTTTTTGGAGCCACACGGATGTAGTACTGCCGGTGGATGGGCGGACTCTAAGTCGGTCGTCAGTTACTTGTACGGAACTTGGTAAGCCCGTATTTCTCCTACTATATATAGCAGGTAAGCCAATCGCAAGAGAAGCCGAATGAAGTGCGGGTAAAGGATTGCGGAGAAAGCGAATGCTTCCGCGTAATGCGGAAGATAGAGGTTTAAACGTCACCTCATGCGAAAGCAGGCAGACTTCCGCAGGGTAATTCTTTGTGAAACGATTGTAGAACTTTAACGGAATGAAGAAACAGCAAAGGAGCGAGGCGAAAGCCGAGTGTGCATCTTCAGCCGAGAGTAACACGACATGGAAAGACATTGACTTTCATAAGTGTGAATGCAAGGTTAGAAAGCTGCAAGTCCGAATAGCAAAGGCTCATACAGGAAGGAGGTACAACAAGGTTAAAGCCTTGCAGCACCTGCTTGTCACTTCGTTCGAAGCCAAGGCATTGGCAGTAAGGAAAGTGACCTCCAATAAAGGCAAGCGCACGGCAGGGGTTGACCACATAAAGTGGGACACCGATGCTAAGAAAATAGAAGCTATACGTTCTTTGACACGGAGAGGATACAAAGCCCTCCCATTGAAAAGGGTCAACATACCTAAGGCAAACGGCAAGACAAGACCGTTGGGAATACCGACCATGAAAGACAGAGCCATGCAGGCACTGTATCTTATGGCATTGGAACCAATAACGGAAAGTGAAGCGGATGCGAACTCTTACGGATTCAGAAAATTCAGAGGTACGGCAGATGCAATAGACGCACTCCACAGATGGCTGAGCAAGAGTTATTCTCCCGAATGGATTTTGGAGGGAGACATAAAAGGATGCTTCGACCATATCAGCCATGAATGGCTTCTCGATAACGTACGAATCGACAGGCATATATTAAGGAAATGGCTGAAAAGTGGAGTTGTATTCAACAAGTTGCTTCAACCGACACTTGAAGGGACACCGCAGGGTGGTATCATATCACCGACACTTGCAAATGCAACTCTTGACGGCATGGAAAGAATGCTCAAAGAGAAGTACAAGGCAAATTATGTCAATGGAAAACTGTACTACCCCAAAGTCAATCTCGTAAGATATGCGGACGACTTTATTGTCACAGCCGATAAAAGGGAAACATTACTTGAAATAAAGGAAATGTTGACAGCCTTTTTAAAGGAAAGAGGACTTACACTATCAGAGGAGAAGACACTGATAACACATATCAGTGAGGGATTTGACTTCTTGGGCTTCAATGTACGGAAGTACAACGGGACATTGTTAATAAAGCCCTCAAAGAAAAGTCAGAAACGCTTCACTGACAAACTGCATGAGGTTGTGCTGACCAAAGGCAAGGCATTATCCCAGAAGGAGCTGATAGAGAAACTCAATCCTATAATAAGGGGATGGGGTAACTACTACAGCCATGTGGTATCAAAGGAGGTGTTCTGTAGATGTGACCATATCCTGGTAAACCAACTTAAGAGATGGTCATATCGCAGACATACCAACAAGTCAAGGG
>NZ_JADYTF010000211.1 GCF_021530995.1 Bacteroides caecigallinarum | reverse complement strand
GTAATTGTTCAGCATGATGTCTGAACCTGTTGTTCCGTCAACAGTAGCCTAAAGAGGCGTGCTTTACGAGTAATTGTTTGGTGCGAAGCCCTCTTGACAATATGGTTCTATGCAGAAATATCCAATGTATAGGCTGTTAGGCTGACCGATATGAGTAACAGATGTGAACCGCTGCACCATCGTAATAAAGAAATAGCTTACGGATATTAACAAGCTATAGCCAAAAGGCATGCAGTCAGGATAGTTCTCTGGTTTTTAGGACTACACGGATACAGCACTGCCGGTGGAAGGGCGGACTCTAAGTCGGTCGTCAGTTACTTGTACGGAACTTGGTAAGCCCGTATTTCTCCTGCCTATAGCTATACAGCAGGTAAGCCAATCGCAAGAGAAGCCTAATGAGGTGCGGGTAAAGGATTGCGGAGAAAGCGAACGCTTCCGTGTAATGCGGAGGATAGAGGTTTTAACGTCACCTCATGCGAAAGCAGGCAGACTTCCGCAGGGTAATTCTTTGTGAAACGATTGTAGAACTTTAACGAAATGAAGAAACAGCAAAGGAGCGAGGCGAAAGCCGAGTGTGCATCTTCAGCCAAGTATAACACTGCATGGAAAGACATTGACTTTCATAAGTGTGAGTGCAAGGTCAGAAAGCTGCAAGTCCGAATAGCAAAGGCTCATACAGAAAAGAGGTACAACAAGGTGAAAGCCTTGCAGCACCTCCTTGTCACTTCGTTTGAAGCCAAGGCATTGGCAGTAAGAAAAGTGACCTCCAATAAAGGCAAGCGCACGGCAGGGGTTGACCAAATAAAGTGGGACACCGATGCCAAGAAAATAGAAGCTATACGTTCTTTGACACGGAGAGGATATAAAGCCCTCCCATTGAAAAGGGTCAACATACCCAAGACGAACGGCAAGACAAGACCGTTGGGAATACCGACCATGAAAGACAGAGCCATGCAGGCACTGTACCTTATGGCATTGGAACCCATAACGGAGAGTGAAGCGGATGCAAACTCTTACGGATTCAGAAAGTTCAGAAGCACGGCAGATGCGATAGATGCACTCCACAGATGGCTAAGCAGGGATTGCTCTCCCGAATGGATATTGGAGGGAGACATAAAAGGCTGCTTCGACCATATCAGCCACGAATGGCTTCTCGATAACGTACGAATCGACAGGCAGATATTAAGGAAATGGCTTAAAAGTGGAGTTGTGTTCAACAAACTGCTTCAACCGACACTTGAAGGGACACCGCAGGGTGGTATCATATCACCGACACTTGCAAATGCAACTCTGGACGGCATGGAAAGAATGCTCAAAGAGAAGTACAAGGCAAATTATGTCAATGGAAAACTGTACTGTCCCAAAGTCAATCTTGTAAGATATGCGGACGACTTCATTGTCACAGCCGATAAAAGGGAAACATTACTTGAAATAAAGGAAATGTTGACAGCCTTTTTAAAGGAAAGAGGGCTTACACTATCCGAGGAGAAGACACTGATAACACACATCAGTGAAGGATTTGACTTTTTAGGGTTCAATGTACGGAAGTACAACGGAACATTGTTAATAAAGCCGTCAAAGAAAAGTCAGAAACGCTTCACTGACAAGCTGCATGAGGTTGTGCTGACCAAAGGTAAGTCACTATCCCAGCAGGAGTTGATAGAGAAACTCAATCCTATAATAAGGGGATGGGGCAACTACTACAGCCATGTGGTATCAAAGGAGGTGTTCTGCCGATGCGACCATATCTTAATAAACCAGCTTAAAAGATGGTCATATAACAGACATACCAACAAGTCAAGGGAATGGATAAGGAAGAAGTATTTTATCCATGAAGGTGGCAGAAATTGGATTTTCGGATTTGTATATGAATGTGGAGGAATAAAGGAGAAGTTCACATTACAACAACTGACTGAGATTCCAATCAAGCGACACATAAAGATAAAATGCGAAGCCAATCCGTTTGACCCAGTATGGGACGAATACTTCGAAAGGCGGAAACTCAAAAGTGCCCGTCTGCGTGCGTGAAGAAAACTTTATCGGAAACAAGTCATCGAAAGATGATTACGAGCCGATTTAATTTTATGAGAATTAAATTTAGAATTATCGGAGCTGTATGCGGTGAAAGTCGCACGTACAGTTCTTAATGGGGAAAGCGGCAGCAATGCCGCCGACCTACATAAC
>NZ_JADYTF010000210.1 GCF_021530995.1 Bacteroides caecigallinarum | reverse complement strand
CTTACCGCCGAGAACGAATCGATTCGACGGTAAAAATACCCCTATTATTTTAGTAATAACTGAAGCCTATCCTAACAGATGAAAGCGTTAGGAGGAGTGTTAGGTGGATTTCCTTTCAGTTGTTGTACTTTTTTTACTTTATATCATTTCTTTCAGTTGTTGCACCAAGTTTATGTATGCCTTTCCTGGAAAATCAACAACAGAGTCTTTCAGTTCTGTTAACCTACTACTGATTGCTATACGTGTGGAAGACTTCATAGTTTTCTTAGGTACAAGCAGTTTGTTATCAGCAAGTAATGATACCCAGTTGTAGGGTATCATCTTTTGTCTGGAAAGCTCATATAGCAATGGAAGTATGCTAGCCATATTGGTTACAATCAACCCATTATTAAGGTTACATTTGAAAAAGTCATCTATAGTCTTTTCATCAACTCTATTTACAAATAGATTCGATTCATTAGCAAATTGTGTAATTAGTTGAATTTGGGCCTTATTAAATGAAGCTAGAATTTTAGATTTTGTAACCTTACAATCTAAATGATTAAACGAGTAAAGCATTTCGTTGAAGTCTTCCTCCTCAAAGACTGTACGGGTAAAATACTTTTCTACCAAATCTTTTCTGGTAGAAAGCAGTTCGTATAGACAGAAGATATTTCGGAAATGATTACGGACTACTTCTTCTACATTAGAGAAGATAGGAAGGTGATAACTGATGAAATCGTTTATGTACCGGTCATACAACTTTTCATCATTAAGAATTTCCAACTGGTACTGCTCATAAGCAGCACGAAAAATTGTCCAAAGTTCATTTATGGACGTAACAGTCTCTTGTTTTGTACAATGTTCCGGACATTGAATACACAAAAAGAGAGAGCAGAGAGGATTTTTTCATCTTACTCATAGTTCTTCTTGTATAAAGTTTATATTTTGATAATTGACAACTATCTGCATATAATTGCAGACAGTTTTTATGCGGTTATTTCGATGTAAATATTATATTATTCTCTCACACTAGTTTGCAAAAATATTATAATGTGTATGTTATGCTTGCATATTGGTAATGAATATGTCTGTAAATAGCTGATACCCGTTATCTATTGTGCTTTTGTTCCTTGTGTTTATTTTCTCCGATTCGGTTTTCGCTTTATAGTTTTAAGGTAATCTTCATTTATCTCCTCGGCTGTTCTTAAATCGACTTCAAGCCTTCCCAACTCTGTCCATTTTAATAGCTCGTCTTTATATAGAATGTAGTTTTTGCCTTTCTTAGTTCCTGGAATGTTTCCTTTGGACAAATGATAGTACATAGTAGATTTCTTCATACGAAGGAACTCACAGGCTTCATCCAATGTCATAGGAATGTGGTTTGCTGATGAGATGTTGTCTTTTTTATCGTCGAGCTCGGCTTTCATATTATTGAGCATCTGTTCAACATGCTCAATTTTCTGGAATATTTTGCCAATTACTTGTGGCATGTCATTAAATGTTACTTCTTTTACATCCATAATTGAAATATTTAAAATTCATGTCACAAATGAACCGGCTTATTTGACGGTGATATAACATCATACAGAATAATTTCAATGTAATAGAAAGTAATTTCAGATAAGTTGAAAGGATAATCTGTAATCACCTTTTTCAGGAATGTCAAGGTCTATAATGCAAGTACCACGCTGACGAAGATTGCGTCTGATTGTTGAAACTTCAATATCTCTGAGCTCAATGGGGAATACCATTTTTGCAAACAGTGCCCGCTTTTCTCCTTTCCAGTTAAAGCGTTCACCGATGTTCCAGACAAGATGGCGAAGATCAATTGAACCAAGACGTCCATCCGTACTAACTGAAACAATAGCCGCATCCTCGTTAGTAATCCAAGACTTTATATTATTACAAACTATTTTCACATCAGACTCTTTCATATAAGGAGAAAGCATAAGCTGCACATAGGCAGAAACAGCTGCAAATTTTTTCTGATTGAGTTGATACTCTTGATCTTCACGTTGTTTTCTTACTTCATGATAATGACTGATTGCTTCTTCTGGTATAGGCAAGGCATCTGCATCAGTTGTTTGAAATTTATTTTTTCTTTTAATCTGTGTAAATAACAATGCTATTATGATGGAAATAATAATGAATTCTATAATAATCATGTTTGTGACTGAGTTGTCTGAGCCAGCTTGATTATTAACGCAAAATGTCGTATATGGAAAGAATATAGCCAAAGTTGTAAGGCTACTGACCATGATTAAAA
>NZ_JADYTF010000020.1 GCF_021530995.1 Bacteroides caecigallinarum | reverse complement strand
TGTACTTTTGCTCATGGTTAAACTTTTAGTGTGGTGACTCAAAGATAACCAAAATAGGGCTGACTTCCAAAATCGGAGGACGGCCCTATCATTATAATGATGTATGAACTTTTAGCGGACAGTAATAATTGGATATTCCATAAGGACGGCGATGATTTCGATTTGAAGGTGAGCGACCCGAATCATCCGAGCTACCTGCTCATTGCCAACGACCCGGAGATGGAGAGCATCATCGGTGCGCTGAACGCCCTTATCCTGAACAGGCTGGTCACAAGGGTAAATACCGGACAGGGCAAGAACATCCCGGTGAGTATCATCGTTGACGAGTTGCCGACCCTGTATTTCCACAAGATAGACCGCCTGATAGGTACGGCTCGAAGCAACAAGGTGAGCGTGACCTTGGGCTTTCAGGAACTGCCGCAGCTGGAAGCCGACTACGGCAAGGTAGGCATGGAAAAAATCATCACGACCGTGGGCAATGTGGTGAGCGGTGCCGCCCGTTCAAAAGAGACATTGGAATGGCTGAGCAATGACATCTTAGGCAAGGTGGTGCAGATAAAGAAAGGCGTGACCATCGACCGGGACAAGACCAGCATCAACCTGAACGAGAACATGGACAGCCTTGTGCCTGCCTCTAAAATCTCCGACATGTCAACCGGATGGATATGCGGCCAGACTGCCAGGGACTTTGTGAAGACCAAGACCGGTGCAGGCGGATCAATGAACATCCAAGAATCAGAGGAGTTCAAGACCACGAAGTTCTTCTGCAAGACGGATTTTGACATGAAGGAAATCAAGAAAGAGGAAGCCGGGTATGTGCCGCTACCGAAGTTCTACACCTTTCCGTCAAGGGAGGAAAGGGAACGCATCCTGTACAAGAACTTCGTTCAGGTAGGGCAAGATGTCAAGGAAATGATAAAGGACGTGCTGAACAAGCGAGGGGCTAAGTAGTACCTGACTTTATCAATGCCTCACATCTATCAATCCTTTCTATCCTGCATGGTCCACAGCCAACCTATACAAAACCCTTCTTGTAGGGAAACCATTTCCTGCCACACCAAGGAAGATGACCCTCTCGAAGAGTACATCCTTATATTCACGGCCTATGGCCAACAGTTCATTGCCTATCTTCAGACTGTTCCCGACCAATGTCTCCACATGTCTGAGGTTTACGATGCGGGAACGATGGATCCGGATGAAGTCGCTTTCGGGCAGCTTGCGCCTGACCGATGCGAGGTTGAAAGAAATTACGAGGAAGCGACCTCCTGTCAGGTGGATGCGGGAATAACTTCCGGCAGCCTCTATCCATTGGATTTCATCCACTGCCGCTTTGAGATAGTCGTTCTGCCGCCAGATAAAGACATACTTCCTTTCCGGACAAGTCTCGTTGACGTGTCGTTCTTCACCATCGGGAGGGCACAGACACAGTCTCAGTTCCATACTCCGTGAGCCTCTCACAATCCGTATCGGCAACTCCTCCGAACTTTCCGGGAGGACGATTACCAGCTGTTGATTCTTTCTCATAAGTCAAACATAGTTTTAATCTACAAATCAAAAGACTTGAGAAAGCTACAGCAAAATTTGTTTTACAAACAGCCGGAATGTTTTGTGAACGACCGGACTCAGAGGAACAACAGCGGCAATCTGCGTTTTTTTTGCAGATTGCCGCTGAAATTCTGTCTAATCATTATTGGGGAATTTCGTTGCCTTCTTCATCATAATACACGCTGCCTTCATTCGACGAGGTGTCATATCTGCAATTATATGCCCCTTTATATACCGTAGTGTTGGTGATGGAACCGGTGCCGCATTGAATGTCTCCGCCGTGATAGCCGTATGAATTCCCTCCCTGCCCGATGTAATCGGCATAGCTGGTGCCGTATGAACCGCGATAGGCGTGGATTTCCGAACCGGTGATGACGATTTTCGGCACACTTTCGTATGCGCCGATGGCAGGGGCACTGTAATCTGAATCTCCGAAGCTACGGGCATGAACAATGGCATTGGTAATGGTTATCGTTCCGCAAGCGTTGCCCGTGCTTCCTATTCCGGGAGCATAGGAATTATAATAATTACTATAAGTTTCCGCATAAACAGTTACATTGCTTATCGTAATATCTCCGCAGTTTGTATGTTGATTATAGCCTGTGCTATATCCACCGATGGCGGCACCGTCCGCTCCGCCTGTCACTCGCAGGACATCGTCCGTGCCGTTGCCCTCGATGGTGACACTGCTGCCCTGTGCCACGTAGATGCCTGATGAACGATTGGATAATGATTCATTGGCTTTTATGGTGTTCTCACCCGTGACATGGATGGTAGGCGTTCCGCCTGTTATGTTTATAGCTGGTCCATCGCCAACATTGATGCTGGCACCTTCCAGATAGATAGTCGGGTTGCCGCCGATGACGGTGATAGTATTCCCAAAGCCGCCGCTCAGGCGGTAGTGGCCGTCGCCTTTGATGTTACTGCAGTTCTCCGCAGTGATTTCCGTTATTGCCTTGCCCACGGTGAGGTCGATGGTGTACATCTTGGCGGCTTCCAGTGTGGTGGGGAAACCGTCATTTATCGTAGCAGTTTGGCCGTTTATCCGGACAAAGTTATCAAGGGTTATATTGCCAGACACAACATTGGCCTCCCAGCACTCGGTGCCATCGGCGTAGGTGGTGTTCTTCATCTTGAGCCAGTCTTGCTGTGCGTTGTCGGTGACGGGAGCGCCTTCATTGTTCGTGCAGGTGGTGTAACCGTAGACTTCCACACTCTGCGCCAGACCGGCCTGCGTGCCGTTGAGTACCACACGCACTTTGGCAAGCTGGTGCTTGAAGCCGAGGGTAATTTCATTGTTGTAGGTGGCGTTCTCCGCTGTGGCTTTCAGCACATAGACAAGACCATTTGACTGGTCGCTGAGGTTAACCGTCTCATCCGTTGGGTACCAGGCGGTGACAGTTGCTGGGGCGGTGCTTGTCCAGTAGAGCTGTCTGTATGTTATCAAGTTTTTGTCGGCGTTCAGCGTATAGGTAGCGGTTTCATTGCCCAGCCGCACGCCTATCATTTCCGAGCCGTCCCATTGCCATACACTGCTCTTGCCATCGGTATTATCCTCCGCAACACGGGTCTGCGGTCCCTCTGCGCTCCACGGTTCCGCACTGCTTTCCACATCGAGGGTAACACCGCCTATCTGCAAGGGATATTCGCCGTAAGGCAGTTCGTTGCCTTGTCCACCCGGTTCATCCTGCGTACAGGCGGCAAGCAGCAGGAGGGCTGCTGCAGGGATTATGGGCATTATTGCTTTCCTGATCATATCATTCTCTTTTTTATATTATTCTATTTCAGACGCTCGGCGTAGTATGTCAGTATCTTGCGAATCATTGCGTTTCAGTTTAATTGTTTGGCACGAGGGTCGGCGGGGTGTTCGGGTCATCGGTGTGCCAATGGTATTCGGCATCCGTTCCGAGGGCTTCGTTCATGGCTTGTGTGGCGGTCTGCCAGGTGTGGGTGGTGCCGTCTATTTGGTAGGCTCCGGAACCTTCACCTGAATTACAATAGCCGAAACTTGCACCATCGAAACCTTCCCAATAGCAAGCTGTTGTTTCGCTGCCATGTTGCAGAAAACCGACAATGCCGCCTTTATTGTATTCATTCGATAAAGTGCCTGTGGAATAACAAGCGATGACAGTATAAAAATATGGGCACCATCCGGTTATACCACCAACAGAATATCCACCAATGATATTGCCTGAAAATGAACAACCTCTAACGAATGAAGATGTGACATATGAGCCATGCTGGCCTACTAATCCACCTACATAATTGTTCTCATCGCCATGAATCGTTGCCGATGAACGGCAATACTCAATATTCCCAGTATTGTTACCTACTAAACTTCCTAAATTCCCATATTCAGAGGTTTGAGATACAGAACCTGAAATTTCGCAGTTAGAGATCGTTCCTTCATTATAGCCTGTTACTGCACCCATTTCGGAGGGATATCTACCTGAATAGGTATTGTTAATGTTCACATCACT
The DNA here is from genome assembly GCF_021530995.1 of Bacteroides caecigallinarum. Taxonomy (GTDB): domain Bacteria; phylum Bacteroidota; class Bacteroidia; order Bacteroidales; family Bacteroidaceae; genus Phocaeicola; species Phocaeicola faecigallinarum. Next base: position 34,143 of record NZ_JADYTF010000020.1, on the reverse strand, counting down.
CAGTGTGAGGTTCTGCACGCGGCCGTCCGTTCCAATGTGGCCAATGAATCCGCCATACTCATAGGAACCATCCTGCCGCAGGTTGCGAATGGTATGGCCATTGCCGTCCAATATGCCGTTATATCTATTATAATAGTTTCCATTGCCTATCGGTTCCCAATCCACGCCCGAAAGGTCAATGTCTGCCATCAGGATACAATTGGTACTCAAATTTTCGTTTGCCGCTTTCGCCCATTCGTTCAGTCCTTCGGCGGTATAGACAGTGTAAGTTCCATCGTCAGAAATAGTGTAATCTTTCAGGGTGATATTGCCGCTGCCCGTGCCGCCGTCATTCCAATTGATACTTTCCGACACCTGCACCTCAAGCCCGTAGTGGAAGACGGTGATGTCGTAGGTATAGACATACCCCGCCTTCCACTCGGCATTGTTCTGAAGGGTGTAGTAGAACGGACCGTAAGATGTGCCGCCCTTCTCTGCGGTAAAGGTAAGTAACCTTGTGCCTGCCGTCACGTCCTGCGGGATGACGAGGGCTTCGTAAGTAGCGAAGCAGCCTTCCGGCTTGGCCGTGGCAAGGTGGGGCTTAATGCTGCCTTTGGTGCTACCAGTCCTCCAGGTGCCGAGCCAACGGCCGTCATTGTCCGCCGCTGTCGGGATGGTGAACGAGCCGTCCATCGCGAGGATGCCACCCTCGCCGATGGTCAGGCTGATGTTCTCCGTTGTGGCACTGATGCTTTCGGGCAGGCCTTCCTGCTTGATATTCACCACCACCTTGGCGGTCTGGTGGTAGAAGGTAAGGTTGGGTGTTTGGCCGAAATTCACGGCCTTGAATTCACTGCAGAGCAGGTCGCCTGACTGATAGTCTGCATCGCTGCTTTGGTCTTCCTCCACGCTCCAAGTCCAGTCGTTGCTTTCCGCCATGATATTCGGGTAAAGGCCCAGCACGGTGACGGAACCTGGATTTGTCCAGTAGTAGTCGCCGGACATGTTGCCTTTGTCGTCCACCATATAGTCGTACCAATCTGTACCGTCTCCGTCGGTTACTTGCAGGGCTATTGTCTCATTGCCGTTCCACCGGTTGTCCACGGTGGCGCGGGTCCCTGCACTGCCCTCTATGGCGGCGGTCAGCGTCAGCGGCTGCGTGCCGTCGGGCAGCGTTCTCGCATCGTCCCTCGTGCAGGCGGTGGCCGCAAGGAGCAGGGCGAGTGCCGAGAATGTATGTATGGTATATCGTTTCATATCGTCCTGTTTTTACTTCTTCTTCAACACAGGCAGACCGTCGGTGCCGGATGTCCATTGGTAGGCGTTGTCAGTGAGGGCGGCGTTCATGCCGTCTATGGCATCCGTCCAGTTGCCCTCCACTTTCGTGGTTTCGCTGTTGCCGGTCACATCATAGCCTACGCCATTGCTAATTTCCTCACCGCTCCAGTAGCAGGCTGTGATTTTTCCATTATAAGAACCGGCATTCGTATTGCTCCCTGCTATGCCGCCTATACTGCTTCCTCCGGTTATCGTGCCGCTGAACCAGCAGGCGGTGATGGTGCCCAGATTGGTCGCTGCGATACCCCCGACATGACCATTATTAGTCGTATTCGTCAGTGTCCCCGTTACGGAGCAGGCGGTGATGGTGCCATAGTTGCCATGGGCTATTCCGCCCATTGCCGTAACGCCGTTGTAAGTTACATCTTTCAGCTGTAGATTCATGACCGTTCCATCACCGTTGATCTGATGGAATAATGCTGCTGCATCCTCTGAAGGTGAGATATTCAATCCCGTAATGGTATGCCCTTGCCCGTCGAAAGTGCCGGTGTAGCCTCTGGGACGACCTATCGGAGTCCATTCCTTGCCTGTGAGGTCGATGTCGGCGGTAAGGGTACAGTTCAGCGATGGGTCGCTTTGTGCGGCTTTTGCCCATTCCGTCAGACCGTCGGGTGTATAGACGGAGTAGGTATGGGTATCCGCATTGTAGGAGTACCCCAAATCCTCTGCATTGCCTGTCTCGCCGCCGCCGTAAGCCCAGCCGCCGATGGTGCAGCCGACCAGCTCCAGTCCCTTGGCAGTGACATTGACGGTGTAGGTGTAGCGGCTGCCAGGCTTCAGCTCCACGCTGTTCTGCGGGCGGAAGTAGAAAGTGCCGCCGTTCAAGTCCACCTGTATGAATGGTTCGCCTGCCGCAACAGTCTGCGGGGCGGCCAGTGCCTCGTAGGTGTAGTTGCCCGATGCATAGGTGCTGATGGTGGCCGGATTGCCGCCGTCAGTGGAGAGACCGGTCACATAGACTTCCGCTCCTGTCAGGTCGTTGATACCGGCTCCCTCTCTAAGATTAACCGTTATACGAGCCGTGCGGTGACTGAAGGTCAAAGTCGGGTCGTCAAAGTGTACCGTCTGGTTCTCGGCAGAGATGTAGTCGCTGCTTTGGAAGCCGGCTTGCGTGCTTTGTTCAGCTTTCACCACGACGGCGGGCATCTGCGAGATGTTGGTCGGGTCGTATGGCCACCAGGCACTGACGGTGATATCGTTGCGGCTCGTCCACCAGAACGGGGAGAGGTTGTTGCTCAGGGTGGCCTTCTTGTAGCCGTCGGCATCGGATGCCGTCACGTTGTACTCCTTCGTCTCGTCTTCCAGGCTGAGGGCCACGGACGTGACTCCGGCCCAGTCGCCGTCCACGGTGGCGCGGGTGGAAGCAGGAGTTGCTTCTACAGAGAGTCCGGTGGCGTTGATAATCAACGGGTATTCACCCTCAGGCAGACGGGTGTCGTCCGCCAGTTCGTCCTGCGTGCAGGCGGTCGCCGCAAGAAGCAGCACTGCCGCACCGGAGAGAATATATGATAGATGTCTGAAACTCATGATTCCTCAGATTTTGTATGTTCTTGTTTACAGGTCTGCATTCACATTGCCACCGCTTACCGGATTCCAGTCGCTAATCTCGGCCTTGCCGACGCTCAGGTCCTTGTTGCGGACGGTGACGGTCCAGGTGTAATTGTTGCCGGCTTTCAATGCGCCGTCGGGTACGGTGAGCGTGGCGTTGTAGTCATTGTCGTTGAAATTCACAGTCAGGTCAATGCTTGTTATGGTCTGCGGAAAGAGGATGACCGACGAGGTGAGTGCGCCGCCCAGTCCCATGGTGAGGTCGGCTGCCTGCGCGTTCTCATCCGCCTTGGCTACACCGGTTTCGGTGTCAAAGCTGCCCGTCAGCGTCAGTCCGGAGAGCGTATAGTTTACAGGCTTGACAGCGGTGAAACTTACTCCGCTACCTGCCTCGAAGGTGAGGGTGATCTGGCTCATGCAGTGGTGGAAGGAACAGTCCCTTCCGTTGTCCTTGGTGTTGTCGGTGAAGTCTATCGTAGGATGGTGCGTATCGGCAGTGGCTCCGGTGGCATAGAGGAAGTCGATGAGGGGCAGGTTTTCAGCCGTCTGGTTCTCACTTCCCGTGCTGACTCCAGTCAATACTCCCGCAGATTCGCCGGGTGTGCCCGTGAACGGATAGTAGGCACGGAAGGTCACACTCTCGGGAGTCTGGAAGTAGATGGCGTTCTCCGACGGTGTGGTAAAGCTGCTGCCGTTCCATTCGTAGCACACGTTGTTGTAATAAGTACCCGTGCCTGCTATGGTGGAGACACCTATCTGGTCGTATGTGGCCCACTGCGTGCCGCTGGCGCGAGTGGTTACCGTGTTGGAGATTTCGGCGTTGATGCGGGCCGCCACGGGGCTGTTGTCCATTACTTCGTTGTCGTTGGTGCAGGCTGCCAGGCTGAGGGCAAGCACTGCGAGTACAAAAAACTTGGTATTCATCGTATCTTAAATTAATTATTTTTCTTTTCCGTATATCTTTTCAGTTATCTGTCCGGTACGTCTTACATCTCGGCATCCACTCCGCCGCCGTCAATCTTCTCCCAGTCGGTGATGCCGGCTTCCACTCCGGCTTCAGTCGGGGTCTCGGCTATGGTGCCGCCGAGGGTGAGCGGATCTGTCTTGTCGGCGTTGAAATCCACAAGGGCTGCCGTGAGGTCGCTCTCAAGTTCCGTAGGCTGCGGGTTGCCGTTTGAGTATGTCAGCGTGGCGGTCAGCCTTTGGAGGTTGCCTGCGATGCCCAGAAGCCGCACGGTGGCGGTCCATTTGCCGGCATCGTCACCCTCGGTTATCCTGGTGAAGTGCAGGGCGACATCGGATGCCGCTCCGTAGATTCCGGTGGCGAAGTCCAGCGTGCCTGCCGCTCCCGACAATGAGCCCTCAATGCTCTCTATCCTGTCCGCCGCATCGCCCGTCGGCTCGATGACGAGGGTCAGCTGGCGCACCTGCTGGTGCATCGTGGCGGTCAGGTCATAGTCAGTGTCGGCCTCGATGGTCACTTCATGTACGGAAGTGAAGAGCCAGCCGGGGGTGCCGGTGATTGTGGCGGTGGTGCCGCTTATCGTGATGTTCTCAGGGGTATTGTAAGCCGCAAGGGTGTAATCGCCGGGATTGAAGAGGTAATCCGGTGCATGGGTCTCTCCGGTCTCCGTGCCGGTGTAGTCACCCATCGTCACTGTCCACTCCGCAGGGATGTCCACGCCCTCGCCCCGGTCGGTCCAGTCGGCGGTGACGGTGATCTTACCGGTGTCCGGATGGGGCGTATTGTGCAGCTCGTCCTTCACGCAGGAGGTAGCGGCCAGCAGCAGGGCTGCCGTTAAAAGTGATGTCTTGTATATGCTGTTCGTTTTCATCGTCTCGTCCTCCTTTCTTAAAATATCTTCCATACCAGTGTCACTCCGGCGTTGATCGGGCCGACCCAGTGTTTCGTCTCATTGCCGCTGCGCACCCGTACACCGTATATCACATCGTATTTCTCCGTATCGGCGTTCAGGTAGCCAAGACCGAGGGAGAAGTCCATCGAGAGGGTTTCGGTCAGAGGCAGCTGGTAGCCGCCGGTGATGCCACCGCCCATCAGGTCGCCTTGCTTGCCCGTGGTGGACAGCTTGTAGTTGAACTCGCCTGCCTTGAACATCGCACCTACATACCAGGCTTTTTTCTCGCCGAGATACCAGCGCACCTCCGGCATTACCTCCCAGAGGGCATAGCGGCGGGCGTTGTCCTGCCATGTCCAAGACGTCCAGCTGCCGTTAACCATGATACCTACTGACGAGCTGATGCGCCACTCGATGCCGAGATCGGGAGTGAGGGTCGCCCAGCGCAGAAAGTTGGCTCGGAGGGAGAGGGTGTAGCTGTCTGCATCTTCGGCTTTCCCGGCAGACTGGCGTTCCGCCTCTGCTTTCGCTTGCTCCGCCGCAAGGCTGTCGGCCCTGGCCTGCTCTGCGGCAAGACGGGCCTGTTCTCTCTCACGTGCGATGCGTTCCGCTTCTGCTTGTTCAGCGGCTATCCGCTGCCGCTCCGCCCGTTCCGCTGCGATTCTCTCCTGCTCGGCACGTTCGGTGGCAAGCCTCGCTTCCTCGTCCTTCTCCGCAGGGATGACGATTCGCACGGTCACATAGTCGCCGCTGCCGGAATGGTTCTTCGTAATGAAGCACTCCTCGGTCAGTTTCTGCCGTACAATCAGCTCCGACTTCACGCGGTTGGAGCGCACTCTCGACATGGCGATATTTTCCGCCTCGTTCTGTCCTGCCGTGCTGTAGCCGTCCACATAGAGCGGAGTCTCCCCGGAGAGGATGTCAGTCCTATACTGCTCCACGCACCGCATCAGCCTTTCCAGTTCCGCATCGTTGCCTCCGTACGGGACATAGAACATGTCCCGGTCAGAGACGAAGCGGAAAGTGTAGACCGTATCAGCCTTCTCCTGTGCCGACAGCGGCAGCAGGAATAAAGCACAGATGGCGGTCGCTATGGTTCTCAAAGTCTTGCTCATATTCTCATATCTGGTTTATCGGTTTGCTGTTGGATACAAAAAGCCCCGGAAACCTGCGGGCACAGCATTGACGTGCGTGGCACGGTTCCGGGGATATATGAAAGTCTCCGCCAGCGCGTTGCCGCATGGCGGAGATACGGTATGTCTTGTGTGATTCTTGAGTAATGAATGGTCGCAGGAAGAAAGATTTCTTCCGATAACCTCTTGGAAATTAAATAATTTGGAGTAAATTCCTGCGCGTACCCCCCCGTTGCAAAATTTCACTACCATTAGTAAAATTTAACACAGGAAGATTGTCCGCTATTCCAGAAGTTCCGGCATCCTGTCCGGCTATACGACAGATAGAAGCACACAAAGGACGCATCGCCATTCTTTCAGGAGTGGCTGCGCAGGCAGATGAAACAAGGGATGCCTGCCGTGTCCTTCGTATTCTATCGTCATAATTCATTGTGATATAATTAACCGGCTACAAAGGTATGGAATTTTTTTGTGCTACAACGGCAAAACAGGCATTTATTTTCGCCGGAAGTACAATTTTTTATTTGGGAACACTGTCCGAAGCGGGAAAAGGACGTTGTCCGACCGTTCCGGCCGTATCTGTTTGTGTTGCTATGCTATAAAAGGGAAATCCCGTCGACGCCTGTCCGACCGTAAAAGACGGCACCGCCCACACGGATATGCAGGCGGTGTCCATACACAGGCGCTTGTCCGGCTATTCAAACCAGTCCGGATTGCTTTCCTTCAAGACTTCAATCAGTTCCTCGTCAGGCAGGAGAAGATTCTCCGGCTCCGTGAAGTAGAACACCTCGTCATAAAGTGCTTCCGCTTCTTTGTTGGCGAAACCTTCATTCGCATCCTCGAAGCTGCCCGGCTGCAGAGCATCGAGCAGTTCGGTGGAGCCAATCAGCAAATCTTCACCGTCCGCCGACTCCACGACACGGCAGGTGTATGTCCTGCCTTCAAATTCCAAATCATTTGTTCTCATATTGCCCTCCTTATCTTAACGGTATGTTACGTCCGTGTTCATTGAGATATTCCATGATGCACTTGGCTTCCTCGTGCGAAGCCCTGTTGCGGTCATCGTAACGGCGGCTGTCGTCTGCCATGACCTTGATGCACTCCCTGATAAGCCGGTAAAGGCTCTGCTGAAGCGTGGGGTGCATGTCAGGGATAGCTGCAGCAAAGCGTTTCGGATTGAAACCATAGTCGTTTACCGCCATTTCCCAGTCTTTTGCGAGCCTGTACTCTTTCGATTCCTTGATGTTGTCCATAATCTTGAAATTTAATGAATTGTTTTTCTTTTCCCTCTGTTCGGCTCCTTACTGCCGGAGCCGCTTCGGGTTTTACGGTGCAGTGAAGGCCGCCGGAGGAGCCATTCCCGATGTTTTTTCCGGCGAATTACTCTTGCCCGCAAGGAAGAATTTGCCGGAAATGTACTTCAAAACGGAGGGAACAGGCACGGCAGCCTACATTCGCACCGACAAGACCTGCGGCGGTGGCGGCATGGAGGACTGGGACAAGAGACAATTCAGACCGGTATAAAAGGTTGACGGGAGGTTAGAAAAGGATAGAGTGCTAAAAAAGGGATGGCCGGCACACGACAGTATGCAGGACGGATTGCTCCGCCCTGCTTCTGAACTGAATTATGGAAGGTCAGGCCGCTACATCTTCGGCTTGACGGCTTTCTTCGGGTTGCGTTTCTTCCTGCTTCGCCTTGTCCTGCACCATGAGAACCGCTTTCTTTTCCTCGATACGCTGGTGGCGTTTCTCGTACACTTCATCATAGCCCTTACGGATTTCAGCAAGGGTTTCGGGCATGTGCTTCTGTGCAAAACCGAGCAAGAGGGTGGCTACGGTATTACTACCGAATGCGTCTTTGAAATTGGCTATCAGAAAATCCCTGCGGATAATGGCTTTCGCCTTGCCGTTCAGATTTTCAATGATATTCATTTTGTCCTTGTCGAAAAGACAGTACACATTTTCACTATCAATGCCTACGGCTGCATAATGCTCCTTGCGAAGCGATGTAAGCAGGAAGTAATAAATCATCTTGTCCTCGTCCGCACCGAACTTGGTTTCGGTGGTGTCCACCTCCAAAATCCGCTTCTTGGTGTCCTCTACGGTCTTTTCAAGGGCAATTTCCTTGTTCCGCCTGTCCTGCTTCTCCAACTTCTCAAGCGGTGTCATCTGCTCCTTGTCCGCCGTGGTTGCGCCCTCTGCGGCATTCATCGCTGCGGTCTCCACATAGCCGAGAGAAAGGTCGCTGCGCCCGACAATGACATAGAGCGATATTTCCCCCTCTTCGCTTCTGCGCAGGATGTCCTCACATTCCGCCTTGTAATCCTCCTGCTCCTGCTCATAGTCCTTTTGTGCTTCCTCGTATTCTTCTGTAGTCTCGTAATCCTCCGCAGTGGGGATTTCGGGCAGTTCGGGATATTCCCCATAGCGGTATGGCAAGGTTTCCACTTCATATCCGAGTTCCGCAAGACGGCTGACGGCTGTCTCGTTGCAGGCATAGGGATGACGGCCGAGTGAGGCGGTCGGATGTTCGGCCAACATTTGCAAGGCTTTTTCCACAAGGTAGGATGCGTTCATGTCCTCAAGGCATTTCCGATTGGCGCACTTACCGCAAGCTCCCTCGCAGAACAGCATCATGTTGTTGGTATTGTGCGGACAGGACAGGCACAGGGTCTTGTCAAAGGAATAGCGATTGAGGTCGGTCGTGAAGTCCTGCTCGATGCGCCTTGCCACATCTTCGGCTTTCATGCCACGCCAACTGTTGTAGCCGTTGTCTTTCAGATGCCTTTCGTACACCTCTTTCTGTATGTCCTCCCCGTAACGGCAGATTTCGCTCGCCACACTGATGGTTATCTCGTCCGCTTCCAAGAGGGCTGCGATTTCGGGTATCAAGGTTGTAAATTTGAGCCTTGTGCGGATATAGTCCTCCGACTTTCCGAACTGGACTGCCAACGAATGAACATCGTGCCGACCGCTCTCTATCAGTTTCTGATAGGCGTTGGCTTCCTCTATGGGCGTCACATCCTTTCGCTGAAGGTTCTCCGTGACCGCCATTTCCTCCGCCACCTCGTCCGTCACTTCGTGCATGACTGCCGGAATGGTTTCCAACCCTGCCATGAGCGATGCACGGTATCTGCGCTCGCCGAAGATGACCTCATAGCGGTTTTCCTCTATGGGGCGCACTCCGATAGGTTGCAACACGCCCTGCTGCCGTATGCTCTCGGCAAGTTCGGCAAGGCTTGTCTCGTCAAAGGTCTTGCGTGGGTTGTAACCACTCGGCTGGATGTCCGCCAATGCCACCGATACGATGTTTCTCGCTGCTGACTGAATGTTTGTCATTTCCATAATTCAATAATTTAATTTGTTAATAATTATTTTTTCTTTTCCCTCTGTTCGGCTCCTTACTGCCGGAGCCGCTTCGGGTTTTACGGTGCAGGGAAGGCCGCCGGAGAAGCCATTCCCGATGTTTTTTCCGGCGAATTACTCTTGCTCGCAAGGAAGAATTTGCCGGAAATGCACTTCAAAACGGAGGGAACAGGCACGGCAGCCTACATTCGCACCGACAAAACCTGCGGCGGTGGCGGCATGGACGGCGAGAAAAGAAAGGCTCCGAGACGGTAGAAAGGGATGACGGCGTTGCCGGAATAGAAACGGTGTGGATGGAATCTATAAAAGTGACAACGGCCGGGCGGGACAAACAACGGTCTGCCGGGCAAACACAAAGGGGACTCTTTCCGCCTTGCGAGAGCTGGAGGCACGACGGACGGCGCAAAGCGGAATGTGTCACCGTTTGCCCATGACGCAATCGGCCCGTAATGGAAAGATACGGATGAAAGGCGCAATGCGCCAGAGCAACGATCAGCAGGATGCCTTGTCAAGCGGAATACCGTGTTGTTTCAACTGTCGTTGAAGCTCCGGCATGAAGCGGCATGAGACAGGCTGCCGTTGCTCCGGCGCAGCCTTCCGTACCTGTAATGCAGGGCGGACTGCGGCACAGACATCTTTCCTTATTTCAGGAATGGGAAAGGCCGAATTAGAAAAGGGAATGAAAGGCTATAAAGGTTTCTGCCGTCGGCAGACCGGAAAACGGGAGCCGTATCAGACAATGCCGTCCGACACGGCTCCTTCCCGGACTCGATGCGCTTCAGTCCACATCATACCCAATCATGAACTCATCGTTTATCATCAGGTAATAGTAGCCGTTCAGACAACCCCGGTATTCCTTGCTGAAGCCGGCTTTCATACCCTCGTCTTTGTCCGGCTCGCACCAGAGTGAGCCGTCATAGCCGCAAAAATCAAAGCGACAGGTCGAGAAACTTCTTCCGTCCTTCATTGCCTTTCTGAACAGAGCCATTTCCGTACTGCCGCAATATTTCTCTATCGTTGTCAGGCGGATGCACATCCCGTCAATCCTTGTCCCTGTCGTGAGATGGTTTTCAAAGAGGGACTTCTCCGGGTCGGCTGCGGCAATCCTGCGAAGCCAGCTGTTGGTATGAAAGGCAAGGGCTGCAAGCCGTTTGTACTTCAAAACGAGTTTTCGCTCCTTGTCCGTATCCGCTTCGACTGTCGGATAATAGATTTTCTCTATGGACTGCCAGTCTGAAAAGTAATAGCCAGACTTGCGTTTTCCCGGTGCGACAATACCGATGACGTTTTCGCCCCGGTTGATGAACAGCCGTCTGCGTTTGCCGTATATCTTCACATACAGCGATGGCGGATTGGCTGTGCTACGAAGATATGCTTCCGCCGGATGAATGTTGGTCGATTCCATATCCATAAGTATGACTGTTTATATTTTAATTTGATGACATGAGTGTATTCAGAGTTTCGGGATGTCGCCATGCTTCAGCAGTTCCCCATCCCTGTAAAGTTCGATACGTCCGGGCTTGAAGCCCATTTCGCCGAGGGCTACATAGCGGATATAGTTACGGTATTCTTCCCCTGAGAAGTTCTTTCCGCAAAGGTTGTTGAAAATCATGGGTATTGCGTGTTCGGCGTCGCTTGACAATACCACTTTGCCGTCCTGTCTTATTTCTTCCGTCATAATCATTTGATATTTAGAGTTCAACATTGTCTGTCGTCTTTCTTTTCCCTCTGTTCGGCCTGCTTGCGACCGCCGGGATTATTTTTCTGCCCCGAAGGGCGGCAAGGAACAACCGTACAAGGCTGGACGGAGAAATACGCTCGACGGCGGAGAGGAAGATTTTTCCGGATCACCCCCGGCGGCCTAACGGCATTGTCCGGATTGTGACGACCGTGGAATTTTGCAGTAAAATAATTCCCGGAAGGCTGCACGGCTGAATGGACGGAATGCAGGGTAAAAGAGAAAAGCAGTGAAAACGGTTTCGGGATGATGTACTAATCGAAAAAAAGTGTCATGTAATGACGGTTTTTCCGATTAGGATTTCGTTGCAGAATGAAAACAGTATATAATGGGATGCACGAGATAAGGAAGAGAAGGAAATTATAAAAAGGAAGAGAAAACTTGATGAAAATTTTGTGGGACAGGAGAAATGTATTACCTTTGCAGCAACATGCTTACCCCGCTTCCCGTAAGAACAGCGCGCTCAGGGTGAGCTTTTTATTTTATATACCCATGACAACGAACAAGACACCTTATCCCAAACAGCTCATATCCTTTACGGATCAGATAAGTCTGCTCAAACAGAGGGGCATGGTTTTCGGGGATGAAGCCAAAGCCCTCCACCTGCTCCAGAACATCAGTTATTACCGTTTGAGCGGTTACTGGTATCCGCTTCTGGCGGACAAGCAACAGCATATTTTCAAACCGGGCAGCACATTTGAGGCTGCCTATAACATCTACAAGTTTGACAGCGAACTCCGCAAATTGATTATAGCCGAGCTTGAAAAGATAGAGGTGGCTGTCCGTACACAGACGGCATATATCCTTTCGTCACAGTATCATGCGCACTGGTTTGAAGATGCCTCGCTTTTCTCAAACCCTGTCCGCTATGCAAAAATCCTGTCTAAAATCGATGAAGAATACAGCCGCAGCGATGAAGAGTTCATAACGGCGTTCAAGGCGAAATATTCTGACCACTTCCCGCCAAGCTGGATTACAATGGAAATAGCCTCATTCGGCACACTCTCCATTTTGTACGGGAACCTGTTGCCTGGACGGGCCAAGCGTTCCATAGCCGCCTACTTTGGGCTGGCAGACAAGGTTTTCGCATCATGGCTGCACTGCATCGTGTATGTAAGGAATATCTGTGCGCACCACAGCCGATTGTGGAATAGGTCTCTAAGCATCCGTCCGCTGATGCCGCGTTCTCCGCGCAACACTTTTATTGTATTGCCGGCCGGCGGAACACAGCAGACCTATTTCGTATTGAGCATGATCATCTATCTGCTGAACACGGTCAATCCGAACCATTCGTTTGTTCCAAGGTTCTGCGAACTTCTGAAGCGATATCCATCCATCGATGTAAGGGCAATGGGTTTTCCTGACGATTGGAAAAACGAAAGTCTTTGGAAAGACAGAATGTGAAGTAGCCATTGTCACCATCTAAACTGCAATGGAACCGAGGCTGGTGTTTCTGATATTGGTCTGCATAGCGGTCGTGCTGATTTACCTTATCGGTTACTGGAGAAAGAAAGCCGGGAATGCCGCATTTGCCGCCGCCCTGCTCACGGACAAGGCGGAAGAACGTGACCGCTACTGCCGTCTGGCTGTGATGGCCGGGAACAGGGATGCCTGCAGGATGTTCTGCTTCGCCCGTTCCGACTTTTTCGAGGACAGGCATCCGCTCAAACCCTTCCGCTTCCAAGGCATAAGCGTGGCGTTCTACGGGCACTACTATCCGTCGCGGTACAAAAAGCTGCTCAGCGAAGAACAGCGAGAGTTCTGCCGTTCCCTCTATGCCTTCAAGGAGGGAGAGAACCACGGCATTCCTTTTTTCAAAGCTTGCATGGCGGCCCTGCCGCTGGATACGGCCTCGTGCCATATCATGTTCATGCCGTGCAGCAACTGGATAAAGTACGGGCAGCGTTTCAAGCGACTTCACTGGTACATCACGACCCACCGGCCGGAACTGACCTCCGGACTTTACGATGTGGATGTGGCGGATGCCCGCGAGAGCCTGCACGAGAGCAAGGGAAGCGAGCGCATTCTGGAAAGGAACTACAGCATTACGGGAAGCATCAGGGGAAAAAGAATCATCATCATCGATGACGTGTTCACAAGCGGCCAAAGCCTGCTGGATTTCAAAGGTGAAATAGAACAGTGCGGCGGCGAGGTGGTGGCGGCCATCTTCTACGGGAAGACGGTCACGATGCCGCCGCTGTTCCTGATAAAGGCCCATGTCTGGGGAGAACATATAGTCCACACCATCAAGCGCAGGTCACACGTCCTGTGACATTTCCGCCAATGCCGCCACGCATTTCTCCCGCGTGGTTTTTATGTAACCGAAAATCTCTGTCGGATCCACATACTTTCCGTTGCGCCTGCAGGTGATGTGCAGGTGTTCCCCGGTGCTGCGCCCTGTAGAGCCGGTGATGCCGACCGCATCCCTCGGGCGGACGGATGCTCCTTTGCTGACCAGAATCCGTGAGAGGTGGCAGTAGCTGACGGTGAACTCGCCATGCCGCAGCACCACATATTTCCCCGATGTCCTGTCCTGACCCACTTTGAGTACCGTGCCTTCCATCATGGCCAGGGCTTCGTCGCCCCGCGCGTGCAGGTCGATACCGTTGTGGAATCTTCTCTTTCCGGTAAACGGATCCGTCCTGTAGCCGTATGGCGAATTGACCTTCATCTTCCGGAGCGGGTAGCATACGCTCAGATACCGCCGCACCCACACTTCCCTGACAGCATCAGCCGTCATGCCGGATGCCCCTTCCGTATCGCCGGTTCCGGTTTCCAAAGAAATGTCCCCGTCCGTGTTTTCCGTGCCGGCCATGAGCGTATTAAACTGTGCGGAAAGCGGCACCGCAGTCAGTATGGCACCGGCGGCAATCATCATAATCATTTTTTTCATGCGGCAAAGGTAACAAGCCGTATCCGGTACGGGCAAATGCCGTGAGGACTTTCTTTTCTGAATATGATAATTTAACCATTCAGAATATGATTTTTCCGTCAAAATCATATTCTAATCATAAAAATAGTATATTCTAAATCATTATTATAGGCCATATTTGCCAGTCATATTAAAATCGCTCTATCTTTGCCGCATATAATTTATAGTATGATTTCAGAATATGAAACAAGTACGATTTGATTTGACCGAACTGCCGTTCGGAACGCTTGCCCGCTTCGGGCTCACGCAGGAAATGATAGAGGATCTTCCCATGTATGTCCTGGAGGACATCTGTCATGGAAGACATTCGCCCGTGCTTCCCGTCCGTGTGACCGGCGAGAACGGCGAGAGCTTTGAAAGCCGCACACGCATCGCCTTCGTCCGTAAGGACGACGGTCAGGCGGACGTGGTGTTCTATCCGGTGCTGAAGACCTCTCCGCTTGAAAAATTCAGCGAGGCTCAGCAGAAACAGCTGCTTGACGGAAAGGCCGTCATCGTGGATGTAGACACTCCTGACGGACGTCGCAGCAAGGCGTTCGTCCAGATAGACCCGGAAACGAAGCAGGTGCTTTCCGTGCCCACTCCCATCATCGGGCGCAACCTGCAGGTAGCCGCAGAGGAACTGCACCTCGGCACTACGGAAGTCAACAGCCTGCAGCGCGGTGAGCCGCTGACGCTCATCATCGATGACGAGCCTGTCACGGTCGGCATCGACCTCAATACCCGGACAGGCATCCGCTCCTGCCACGGCGACGGACAGCGGTGGAGGGAGCAGTCCAAACGGGAATGGGACAAGTACACCTTCGGCTGCTACGGCTGTTGGGTCATGGACGATGACGGCAACCTCAATTATGTATCCGAGGACGACTATACCGAGGAGCTGTGGAACGAACAGAAGAAGAGCGCCGAGCGCAACCGTGCCGCCGCCCTCCGCAAATAACCCTCTGAACCGGAAACAGTCATGGAGCAGGGAAAATATTATCCGGAGGAAATCCTCATAGAGAAACTGGAAAGCGGCGAATACGGCTGGCTCGATTATGTCAACCACTACTCGGCGGAATGGCAGGAGGAGTATCTCCGCTATTGCAGGGAGAACGGCCTTCTGACCGGCGATTCAAGCGCAGAGGCCTTTGTCCATTTCAAGGACAAGGAACTGGAGGCAGCCCTCGAAACCGGAGAAGCATAACATCTAACACCCGATCATACAATGGCGATACGAAAAAATACCAACCCACGGGCTATGGACCTGCAGCCGGAGATGCGCGACATCCTGATGCGCAACGGTATGCAGGCCCATATCGTGCCTGACGGCGCAGGCTACAGCCTGGTCGTGCAGGGGCATGACTCGCCCCTGCTTGCCTATCCCATCACCGAGCGGCAGATGCTCGCGCTTACCGACTGGGGGACGAACACGGCCAACAAGAAAGCCTATAACGTGTTCACAAGCATTGTCGGGAAAGATTTCTTCCTGCCCAAGGATTTCGTTCATGCAAGGAACGCCAACGGACGTGTCGCCATGGGACTTCACGGATACCGCATCGGTATCGGCGAATACGGGCGTACCGGACGCATGGGTATGCCGCCCCCGTTCCTGGGATGGACACCCCGCCAGCAGTGGGGCTTCCACCTGCGCAGGGTCGGCGGGCAGCTTTTCTATCCCGGCCCGGTCGTCGCCGAACGCCGGGACGGGCGCATGAAGCCGGGGGAACTCCAGTCCGGCGGCTACGGATTCTACTACAAAGGCGACCGGAGGGAAACGCCGGCACAACCGGCGGATGTGCTTCAGAACCTCCAGACCGCCATCACACCACTTGTCACCAGAGAACGGAGTACCGAACCGGCCAAGCCCTACAAGGAGCTGGTCAGCTCACCCGTGTACTTCTCCAACGAAAAGTGGCAGGAATGCCTTTCTTCGCACGGCCTTATCGTGGATACGGAAAAACGGACGCTGACCGTCCAGTCGGAGTCGGTTTCCGCCGATTTTGTCTATGACCTTACAGAAGAAGAGACAGCGGTACTTACCTCCAATTCTATCGAGGAACATCCTGTGGAGAAGCGCATCGAACTTATCAACAACATCATCGCTGCGGACTACCGGGACAAGGTGACAATGGAAACCCTTGACAGCGACAGGCGCATCGACATCAGCCTGCATCCGGAAGTGGAAGAAGAACTGACACAACGGCAGCAGCAAGAGCAGCAGCTCTTTGAAGGACAACAGGAACTTCATACCGGACAGATATCTGAAGGAGCCGTCATTGACGGAAGAGACCTCTATTATCTCAACGGGAACAGAGGCTGGTACAAGGAAGGACGGCACGGGCGTGAAGTGGAAGTGAGCGAAATCGCCGTCCATCCGGCAGAGAGCGAGGGCAAGTACCGGATGACCGCCGTCATTGACGGGCAGGTCATCAGCCATGAAATCAGCCAGAAGGACTATGACAAATTCCTTGCGGTCGATGACTTCCACCGCATGAAGCTCTTCTCGAAGATATTCAGCGAGGTGGATATGAAGATGCACCCCGAAGCCCGGAAAGGGCTCGGCGTGAAGATATTCGCCGCTCTGACGGCCGGTGCCGTCGTCACGACAGGCGTCGTACACGGGATAAAGCACTGCCATCATGCGCCGGAGTTCTACGGCGAGCGGTTCGGCGGTCCTCCCAGACCCTATTTCAAGCCCGGAGTGGACACGCCGAGGGATGTGGCGATACGCAACTTTGAGGCAGAGATGAACCGTGAAATCAGTGACATGCGCATGGGGAGGTAGCCTTATGAACGGTAACGAACTGACATACGACGACTTCCTGCAACGCCTGACCATACAGGACGTGCTGATTGACGCAGGCTACCGGCTGAACAGGCGGGACGGCCTGCGCTATCCGTCATACGTGCGGACGGACGGGGACGGCAGGCGCGTGCGCGGCGACAAGTTCATCGTAACGGCCAACGGGCAATGCTGCTTCCAGCCACCCCAACAGAAACTGTACAACATCATCTCCTTCATCAAGGAACATCCGCAGTTCTTTGCGGAATACCGGTCGGGCATATCGGGCGACAGGCTGGTCAATCTCGTGTGCAACCGCCTGCTGAACCATCCCATCGAGAACAGGGATACACGGATCATCCAGCCCAGACGGGACATCAGACCCTTCAGCATCGACGACTACGACATCCACAAGTTCAATCCCCAGGACAGGGCGTCGCAGAAGAAATTCTATTTCTTCTTCAAGCACCGGGGCATCGACCTGTATACACAGTATGCCTTCCACCGGGACTTCTGCCTGGCGACCCGGCACCGTCCGGACGGCCAGAGCTACACCAACCTCGCTTTTCCGCTCCGCCTGCCCAAGGACACGGACAGGATTGTCGGGTTCGAGGAACGGGGACGGGCCAGGATGGACGGAAGCGGCAGTTACAAGGGCAAGGCGGAAGGAAGCAATTCGAGTGAAGGACTGTGGATAGCCAATCTGAAAGGGCCGCTGGAAAAAGCCGGAAGCGTGGCATGGTTTGAAAGCGCATACGACGCTATGGCTTTCTATCAGATACACAGGGAAACATTCAGGAGCAATCCGGAACTGTCCAATAAAAGCGTGTTCGTGTCCACCGGCGGCACTCCGACTGACACCCAGATCAGGGGGATGCTTTCCGTCACACCCGACACCCGCCATTACCTGTGTTTCGACAACGACCGTGCCGGGCGTGAATTTGACGCACGTTTCAGGCAGATAGCCGGTCAGATGAATATCAATCCCGACAATATCAGGACATTTCCCATCCTTCCATGCTATAAGGACTGGAACGACGCCTTGTTGGAGAAAGTCAGCTCCGAATATATGCAGGAAACAAAGGACTGCATTGTTCCGGTAGCGGGCAAGGGAACAAGGGAAGAACAGGAAGATGTAGAATATAAATCAGGATACCACCGATGAGAGCCACATCGTCCCTATCACAGCCGGAGGGTCTTGAGTTGAGACCGCACAGGATGCAGTTCGTCATCGACAATCTGCCCTCCCTTGTCGTCTGTTGTGCCGGAGGCATCTACGGCGGCATGGAGGGTGTGCCATACCCGGTTGTCGGTGTCGCCGTCTTCCTCTGCCTAATGCTTGTCCTGCTCTACCGGTTCATCTACCTGTGCAGGATCCGCTTCCGCATCGGCACCGAGCAGCTTGTCTGCGAACGGGGCGTGCTTGTCCGCAAGGTGGACTACATGGAACTCTACCGTGTCGTGGACTTTCAGGAACACCAGAGCCTGATGCAGCAGCTCTGCGGACTGAAAACGGTGCGCATCTTCTCGACCGACCGGAACACGCCACGGCTCGACCTGACGGGAATGAGAGGGAAAAACGACATCGTGCCTCTTATCCGGGGACGGGTGGAATACAACAAACGAAAAAAGGGAATATATGAGATCACGAATCATTAGCATCTGCCTTGCCGCCGTTTCCGCCATCCTGCTGCCGCAGCTCGCGCAGGCGCAGATAGCGGCCTCCAACCCTTTGGAATGGGTGGCCCTTGCGGAAGGCAACGAACTTATAAACAGTCAGATTGACAAACAGATAAAGGGACAGACACAGACGGCGGTACTGCAGAACAGCATCGCCGCAGAGTTCAACCGGATACACCAGTGGGAGAAGGAATACAACAGCTACCTGAAGACGGCCAGCGGCTATGCCTCGTCGCTGAAAGCCTGCACGCACCTGTACAATGACGGTGTGAGGATATTCCTTACCCTCGGCAAGTTGGGCAAGGCCATCAAGGACAACCCGCAGGGCATCATCGCCGGCATGAGCATGAACAACCTCTATATCGAGACGGCGACGGAACTGGTATCCGTTTTCTCGCTGTTGAATGATGCCGTGGCCAAGGGCGGAAAGGAGAACATGCTGACAGGCGCGGAACGGAGCCAGACCCTGTGGGCTTTGAACGACAGACTGTCGTCTTTCAGCCGGAAACTGCACCTGCTCTACCTGAGCATACGGTACTATACGCTGAGCGATGTATGGAACAATGTGACGGCAGGCATGATCGACCGCAGCAACGGAGAAGTGGCACAGCTGGCCCTGACCCGGTGGCGGCGTGCTGCCGCCCTCGCACATTAAAGAAAGGAGGAGCATGAACAGGCTGACCATGACATTGATATTCATTCCTCTGCTGTGCTTCGTGACATCGGAACTCCGGGCGCAGAACGACCCCGTTCTGGCGGGCATGATCCTGCTCTATACCGACAAGGCGCAGAAGGAGCTGAAAAGCCAGGAAAAGGTGATGCTGATGCAGACCACCGGCCACATCTGGACGAAAGAGGAAATAGAGGCCACCACCGACCTGCAGAGGGAGTTCAACGATTATCTGGACTCGTTCCGCTCGATCGTATGCTATGCCGCACAGACCTACGGCTTCTACCATGAGATAGCGCAGCTGGCGGACAACATGGGTGATTTCACGCAGCAGCTTTCAAGGCACCCGTCCAACGCCCTTGCCGTCGCCCTGTCGTCACGCCGGAACAAGATATACCGTGAGCTGATACTCGGCAGCGTGGAAATCGTGAACGACATCCGGACAGCCTGCCTGTCAGACAACAAGATGACGGAGCAGGAACGGATGGAGGTCGTGTTCGGCATACGACCGAAGCTCAAGATGATGAACAAGAAACTGCAACGGCTGACCATAGCGGTGAAGTACACCACGATGGGCGATGTCTGGATAGAGATTGACGGCGGCTCGGTCCCCGTGGCGGACAAGCGTGACATCGTGGAGAACGCCAAACGCCGCTGGCGGCAGAACGGGAGGAATGTGAGACCATAAAAAATAAGGATATGGGATTCTGGAATACATTGTTGAAATACGGCGGCAAGGCCGCCAAAGGTGCCGGTCACGCAGCCGCCGCCACCGGGAGGAGTGCTGGACAGGCCGTCCTGCATCCCTCGCAGACCTTGCGCGGCGCGGGACAGGCAATGAAGACCGCCGCAGTAGGAAGCGCGGCAGGTTATGTGGCATGGGAGAAACTGACCACGGACAAGAGCGTGGCGAGGATTGTGGGCGATGCCGTCATCGGTGAGTCGGCCACAGATGCCCTTGCAGGCTCGACAGAAAACATAAGGGAACTGAAAGGCAAGGCCGGAGAAGCAGTCGATGCGGTGAGCGGTGCGGCGGAAAGCATCGGCTCCAGCCTGAACGGAGTGTCGAACTTCATGGGACAGGCTACTGGAGGCGGACTTGGAGACATGCTCGGCGGCTTCTTCCGTAACCTCGGGCGTGGCAACGTGTCCGGGTTGAGCATAGCGGGGCTTGTCGCCGCCGCTTTTCTGGTATTCGGACGTACCGGATGGCTCGGCAAGATAGCGGGCCTGTTCCTGGGCATGATGCTCATCGGCAACAATGCCGGGCTTGTCCGCACGGAAACCCCGGAAACCGTCCGCAGGAATCCTGCACCGGATCTTTCCGCCGAAGAAGGACAGACGCAGGGCGGAGGCATGAGAAGATAGGACATCAAACATAGAAGAAAATGAAATATACAGAAGAAATGATACTCCCCTCCGACAGCGGTTACTGTATGCCGTTCGCGGAACCCTCCGGCAAGGATGTGTCCATGTCGCTCGGCTACGGCGAGCAGACCCACCCGGAGAGCGGCGTGAAGTTTTTCCATCACGGTATCGACTTCAGCGTGCGGCGGTACATGCTGTCCGCCGTTGCCAGCGGTGTCGTGTCGGACGTATGCAACGACCCTGCGCACGGCATCTGCCAGACCATCCGCTACGGACAGTATGAGGTGACATACGGACATCTTGCTAATGTGTTCGCCCAGTTCGGCAGGCAGGTGAAAGCCGGGCAGACCGTGGCGATGAGCGGAGACCTGCTGCATATCGGGGTCAGGTTCAAGGGGGAAGAGATGGATCCGCTGGAGTTCCTTGCCATGCTGTACGGCAATATCAAGGCGATGCAAGAGGCGGGTGGCGACAGTTCCGGCGGCTTTTACGATACCGCACCGGAGACCGATTACGAGCAGGACAGGGAGGAAATAGAACGGCTGATGTTCCGTTTCCTGCCGCTCTACATGGATGACCTTCGGCTGGGGAGATATGTAGTTCCGGAACACACGGAGCAGTCGCTGCGCAACATCTTCACGACAGGCGCGATGAAGGAGTATTTCTATGAACGGATGCCGAGCATGGCAAATCCGCTCGGACTGGGACAGAAAGCCCTGCCTCTGGTGTGCAAGGTGCAGAACCTGCTGATAGCGGACTTCCTGAACTACCTCGCCCTGCGGCACGGGGTGTACCTCTCCACGATGGGCGGAGACTTAAAAAAAAACTTCATGCCGAAGCAGTAGCCTCCAGCGGCATCATCGACCCGCTGGCGGAACTTGACATCGACATCCAGAGCTTCGACATACCAAGGATCGTTACCGTCTATCCCGACCGGGCAGGTCTGCGGTGGTGGACGAAAGCCTGGTTCAACAACCGGGAGGAAGGCGAAGCCTCCGTGGAGATAGAGCGGATGCAGGCCGTGGACTTTATACACGACCGCATCGGGAAGGACGCATGGCTCGAAGAGTTTTTTCCCAAGCAGATGGAGGTGTACCACAACGCCATCGAGCAGACAAAGGAACAGTTACTGAAACAGGTGAACATGATATGACAATATAATGGAAGGAATAAAGCACAGCAGACAGTTTGCGGAGACGGAAGCCCTCATGGACAATTATTTCGTCTGCCACATAGCCCCTGTCATGAAACAGACGCAGGCGTACCTGAACGAGAAGCAGGGCGAGGAGATGATGGAATATTCCACCTCCCTCGGCGGCATACTCAGCATGATGGCAACGGCGGGACAGCCGCTCGGCGATCCGTACCAGACCCTTAAGGTCACGGGAGAATGGAACTCGAAAACCACCGAGGACTACATCGCGATGTGCCGGGAGAAAATCGTCTCGTCCGAAGATATGCAGCAGGACATTGCCTATATCGCCGGACAATGGCGCGATGCCGCCGTACAGGAAGTCGGCAGGGAGCGTTATGACGAACTGTCGGAAAAACTGGGATGCGACCTTGCCTATGCCTATGTGGACTACCGCGTGGAGCAACTGATGATTGACAGGCTGGTCAAGGAACGGATGCCCAAGTCCTCTGCAGAATATATCATCCGCAAGGCTGCGGAGTCGAGCCTGCTGGGACTGCCGCAGGTATTGGGCCGCTCGCCGCTTGCCGAGGAGATAGAAGCCCGTGGAGAGGCCGCCTACAGGCCAAGCAAAGTGGAGAAAGGCGTGGGTTGGGCATTGGGGGCATCGGCCGATGCCGTCATGCTGGGCGGTGCAGGCTCATGGGCGACATTCGCCAAGTTCATCGGAGCGGACGCCGCCATCTCCGCCGTCGCCGGACACCTCGAAACGGATAATCCGGAAGTCCCTACAGTAGAAGCGTGCATCAGCAAGGGCTTGTTCGGCAGCGACAGTGATGTCTTTGCCTCTTTCCGGCAGGAATCCGCCGCCATCCCTTCCCAAGAGAACGGAACCATTTCCGAAGCCAACAGCCAACTGCACAAGAAGATACCTGTAGGCGGATTCGACTTTACGGAATGGATGAAAACAGAGAACACGCAGTGGTGGCCGGATTTTGGAGGAAACGAGCGGGAAGAAAGATACAAGGATGTGCCGCTGGTCATCGCTCCCGGTCAGGAGGAAGCCTACCTGCGTGACATGGAAAGGCAGGAGGTGGCCGAAGAAGTACAAACATTACAGGAAAGTGAACAGAGGGAAGAAAGTGAAACGGAATCACAAGACCACAATATAGGCGGTGATGCGACTGCCACCATCGGGCAGGAAAGCCCGCAGGCACAAGCCGTCCAGACCAACGAAGACGGCTGGGACGGGCTGGTGAGGTCAATGGGACTGGACGGGCTGAATGACATTACCGGCAATCTCGGCTATGTCATCGCCATGCTTCCGGATATCCTGCTGGGCGCATTTACGGGAAAGACACAATCCCTGCGCCTGAAGGACAACCTGCTGCCGATGGCGAGCATCGTTGCGGGCCTGTTCGTCCGAAATCCGTTGCTGAAGATGCTCCTTGTCGGGCTGGGCGGAGCGAACCTGCTGAACAAGGCAGGACACGAAGCCCTGGAACGCAAGCGGTCGGGAGGACTGACCGCCGGTGGCGGAGAAACACGGTACAGGCAGTATCCCGATGAACCGCTCAGTCCCCGCATTGCCAATCCCGTGCTGCAAGGATGCACGCTGGTCGCCACGATAGACCATATTCCCTGCACCGTGCAGCTCAGTCCGACAGTAGCGGATGCGTACAAAGCCGGGGCGTTGCCGCTGAACACGCTGGCCAACGCCGTGCTTGCCCAAAGCGACCGCCTGAACGCACTGGCATCGCAGAACTACGACAACAGCCGTCAGGAGACCGTCGTGCGGACACGAGGCATTCAATAATCCGACATCAAGCAGCATACGAATATGAAAGAGAAATCACCCATAGAGAAAAATGCAGAGAAGAAGCAGACAGAACTGCTCTCCGAAGCCTTGAACGGTGCCTCAAGTGCAAACGGATACTGGCTGAATGCCTCCGGCAAGGGCTATCCGAAATTCTATCCGCGCGGTGTGTCCGTCAGTCCCTTCAACGGGCTGTTCATGGCCCTCCATTCGGACAGGAACGGATGCAGGACGAACCTGTTCACCCTTTTCAACGAAGCCAAGGCAATGGGCGCATCCGTCCGGGAACATGAGCGTGGCGTGCCTTTCCTTTTCTACAACTGGAACAAGTATGTCAACCGGAACAATCCGGAGGAGATTATCAGCCGCACGGCCTATCTCGGACTGGACGCACAGGACAGGAAACATTACAAGGGCGTGCATAACCGGGAGATACGCACCCTTTTCAATATCGACCAGACCACGCTGCCCGATATTGACCGGGAATCCTACGAGGCTGCATTGGAGCAATACGGAAATGCCGCAGACAAAGGCCATACGGAAGCCGATGACCGCAAACTGCATATCCGGTTCAATGACTTTCTGCTGAAAATGAAAGACAACCTCGTGCCTGTCCGCTATGACGGAAGCGGGATGCCCCATTACGAGACGGACAGGGATGCCGTCTATATGCCCCGGCAACGGGATTTCGACCATTACCATGACTATATGCAGGAGACCCTGCGGCAGATAGTCAGTGCCACCGGGCATCAGCAACGCCTTGCCCGTGAAGGCATGGTGATGAAGAACGGCATGGCACCCTCGGAAGATGCGCTGAAGCAGGAAAGGCTTGTCGTGGAAGTGGCTTCCGGAATCAAGATGCTGGAGCTCGGCCTGCCCGCAAGGTTGTCGGAAGAGAGCCTGAAGACAGTGGATTACTGGAACCGGGAGCTGCGTGAGAACCCGCTCATGATGGCCGCTCTCGAAAGCGATGTGAACAACGCCCTCGAAGTAATCCGCAAGGCGGAACGCGGCGAGAAAATCGAATACGCCACCCTGTGTAATCGGAGACAGACAACCGGCATGAGGGAACAGCTCCCGAAACACCATGCCATTGCAGACGAGATAGCCCGCCACCCGGACAAAGACAAAAAGACCATTGTCGTGGTAAGGGACAAAGCCTCGAAGTCTGCGGATGTGATTCTGCCTGCCGGCGCGTCATTGGAAGTGGACAATGAAATTCCGGGCATGAACAAGGCACGCATCGAACGGGCCTTGCAGAAAGAGGGATTCGAACAGATAAAGTTCTTCAATCCGGATGGGGCAATGGGATTCAGACCTGATGACAGCTATTTCTCCGGGAAAGAAGTTGCTTTGGCCCGCTTGAAGAACTGGGATATACAGGAACTTTCCACGCTTGATGTGGCTCCTGCGGTGAAACAGGCTTGCGAGGTCGGCTTCGACCGGGTGCAGATGATACAGGACGACAAGAACCGCTGGGCACTCTACATCAAACCGGAGAACGAAAGCGGCTACAGCGTCTATCCTGACAAGGAGGATGTGAACCGGTTCTTCTCCACGCTCAAGCAGGCAATGGACAACATTGATAAGGTTCGCATGGAGCTGGCACACAAGTATTACGCCCTTGCAGAGACGAAACCCGACCTGAAAGTTGACCTGTTCAGTTGTGGGGCGGATGATGCAGACCTGAGCCGGATACAGCGTGTCTCCGTTTTCAAGACGAAAAAAGATGGTATCCTGTGTGCGGCGACCATTGACGGACGCAGGCTGGAGCCGAGAAGCATCACGCAACAACAATGGCAACGGATGTGGCTTGCCGAGGACAGGGACGGATATAAGCTCCATCTGGCTGCCTCGCTTTTCTCCGATGTAATGCGGCAAGGGCAGGTACAGGGTAATGCCCCCGAAACAGGGTCATCGGTCGAACGGCAGCAAGAACTGAGGGAAGAAGAACAGACTACAGGATTGAAACGATGAACAAGAATATGACATGAGCAAGAATCAAGAATACGCACAGGAATACGCCGGATATGCGATGGAGCAGATGCGCCGCTACGGTATTCCCGCCTCTGTGACGCTGGCGCAGGGCATACTGGAGAGCAGCAACGGGCAGAGCCGTCTGGCACAGAACGAGAACAACCACTTCGGCATCAAGGCCACGCCGTCTTGGATTGCCGAGGGAGGACGGTATGCCTTGTACACCGATGACAGACCGGACGAGAAGTTCTGCAGCTATGACTCCGTGGGCGATTCCTACGAGCACCACTCCCGTTTTCTGAAGGAAAACAGCCGCTATGCTGCCTGTTTCGGGCTTTCAGCGGATGACTACAAGGGGTGGACGGAAGGCATCGCACAGGCCGGGTATGCCACGGGAAGCGATTATGCCGGCAAATTGCAGAAAATCATCGAACAGAACGGGCTGCAGGAATATGACCGGCAGGTCATGCAGGAGATGAAGGAACAGGGACGGTGTTTCGGACTGGAAGAAAATCCTTTGGGTGAAGCTGAAGATACGACCTATTCATTCCCGGTCGAAAGGAAGGATTTCCTTTTCGTCACCACCCCGTTCGGTGTGGAGAGCCAATCCTTCGACAGCGGAGAGAAAGTACACAAGGGAATGGATATCCGGTGCAATGATGACAGCGTACTCGCTACTGAAAACGAAGGCAAGGTCATCTCGGTAAAAGGCAGCGGTGCCGGGCAGTCCGTGACCGTGGAATACAGCCGGAAGGACGGCAGCAAGGTGCAATGCTCCTATATGCACCTCGGCGAAGTATCCGTCAAGGTCGGTGACACGGTCAAGGCGGGACAACAGCTCGGAAAGACGGGCGGAGAGCATCTGCATTTCTCTGTCAGAAACATCTATGCGGACGGCACGCAGCGGGACATCGACCCGGCGGCGTATCTGGCGGAAATCGCACAGAAAGGCGGTATCCGGCAACAGGTGCTGCATAACGGCAGTGACCTGCTTGCCAGATACAAGAGTCCGGATAGTGTCAGGGACGGCAGACCGCTCACCACCGAAGGATGGATGAAAAAACTGCTCTCGTCCGAGGACAGCGGAGTGGGACTGTCCGGATGCAGTGACCCTGTCGTGGAGATGGCCATGACCGCCTTTACCTCCCTGATGCTGCTGGCTGTACAGATTGACAACAAAGAAGAGGAACGGCAGAAGGCGGAGGTGTCCGCCGCAATGGACAGCCGGAAAATCGACCTCAAGCCCTTGTTGCCGGGCATGAAAAGCTGCACCCTGACTGTCAACGAAAACGGCAAGGCGTTGCTTCATGCCGACAACGGAAGTGCCCAAATATCAAGGGAACTGTCCTCAGCCGAACTCAGCCGCCTGTCCGTCACGCTGAACAACGGTTCCCTCTCCGAAGAGACCAAGCGGATGCGCGTGACCGGACTGCTCAACACGGTCATCCTCTCCGAGACGGCATCCCGCAACTTCGAGATGGGAATGGAGCAACAGCAGGGACAGACAGAAAGCCTAAAGAGATAGAATATGAAAAGCGTGATGATGCAATTATGTGTTTATTTACTCGGATTGTCCGCCTGCGTGCTGCATACCGTCATGTACTTTATGCTGTTCAGCCGCATGGTGGCATTTGTCATCATCGGGATACAGGTACTGCTTGCCGCATGGATAATCTACATCCGTATTAGGGCACCCGATTAGCGGCTGATTTACCCGGTTCAACTTCAACAGGGCAGCTTCCGCCTTCCGATGGAAAATGTCACACATAAAAAATACAAGCGATGATTAAATGCAATGTCACAATATGCGGCACAATCTGCCGCGACGCCTCCGTCCGCACAGGCAAGGACGGCAAGGAGTTCGTAAGTTTCCCTCTGCAGGTTTCTGTTCCCGGAAAGGACGGGAATGGCGGAAGTCTGGAAATCAGCGTCAGCAAAGACGGCGGACAGGATGAAGCCAACGGCTTCAAGTACGGTTCCCGGGTCAAGGTTGCAGGCACCCTTTTTCTGAAGCGCAGAGGCGAGAAACTCTATTTCAACCTGTCGGCGGATTCCGTCAGCCTTTCCGATGTTGGGAATATGGATTCCTTCAAGGGGCAGATGGTATTCCGTGGAAAGATCGGCCAGCACATAGAAGAGCGCAAGGACAAAAGCGGCAAGCCGTACCAGATATTCTCCGCATTCAGCGCGGAAAAGGTCAATGACGGCTTCGAGTACCAATGGGTGCGCTTCTTCTGTTTCGGCAAGGAAAAGGAGGAATGGCTGCAGCCGGGCGTCAAGGTGGATGTGAAAGGCGAAATGTCCCTCTCGCTGTATGATGGCAAGCCGGACATCTCCTGCCGGGTGGAAGAACTCAGCCAGTATGTGCCGGATGCCGGCAACGATAACAGGTGACGGATATGGCCGGTTACAGACGACAGAAGACGGACGGACCGAACAGCGAGGAGAAGGCTCTCGACCTGTTCGCCGAAATGATGATTGAAAAGATAGAGAGCATCAGCAAGGACTGGCGCAAGCCCTGGTTCACGGAAGGCGTGTTGCAGTGGCCTCGTAACCTGTCCGGTCGCGAATACAACGGAATGAACGCCCTCATGCTGCTCCTGCATTGCGAGAAAGAGGGATACAAGATACCCCGCTTCTGCACATTCGACTGCGTACAGCGCATGAACAAGCCGGGCAAGGACGGACAGGAACTGCCGAGGGTTTCCGTACTGCGCGGCGAGAAATCCTTCCCGGTGATGCTTACCACATTCACCTGCATACACAAGGAAACGAAAGAGAAAATCAAGTATGACGACTACAAGAGGCTCTCCGATGATGAAAAGCAGGAGTACAATGTCTATCCGAAGATGCAGGTGTTCCGTGTGTTCAATGTGCAGCAGACCAACCTGCAGGAGGCGCGTCCGGAACTGTGGGAAAAACTGGAAAAGGAAAACGGCCGTCCTGAAGTCAAGGCAGGCGAACAGTTCGACTTCGAGCCGGTGGACCGGATGATAAGCGAGAACCTGTGGATCTGTCCCATACGGCCCATGCATCAGGATAGTGCGTACTATTCCATTACGAAGAATGAAATCGTAGTGCCGGAAAAGAGGCAGTTCAAGGACGGGGAAGCGTTCTACGGCACCCTGTTCCATGAGATGACCCATTCCACCGGTGCGGAGGGTGTGCTTAACCGGCTCAAGCCGACTTCGTTCGGATCAAAAGAGTATGCCAGGGAGGAACTGGTGGCCGAACTCGGCAGCGCACTGGTATCACAACGCTACGGAATGACCAAACACATCAAGGAGGACAGTTGCGCATACCTCAAATCATGGCTTGACGAGTTGAAAGAGTCCCCGCAGTTCATCAAGACGACCCTGCTGGATGTGAAAAGGGCAACTTCCCTGATCACGCAGAGGGTGGACAGGATTGCTCAGGGTCTGGATGAAGGCATGGCAGAGGGGAAAAAAGATGTCTCTCCGCAGGAAAAGACATTCTATGCGTCCGTTGCCTACCTCCAGTCCACAGACGACACAAGCCGGCTGGACGAACTGAGGGACAAAGGGGACTATGAGGGGCTGCTGGCCTGCGCCAAGGAATATTATGACGGGAACGGCATGGATGAACAATACACCTACCAGACCCCCTTGCAGCACAGGGGCGATAACCTGCTTGTCGAGGACAAGGACTTTGCCGTCGTGTATAACGGGAGCGTGGGCGGCACCTATGAGGTGATGCTGAAATACTCGGAACAGGAGGTACGCGACCACATCAACCGCTACGGCATTGACCGTGCCAGCGTGGATGTGAGGGAGGTCGCCAGAGACATGACGGCAGAGCGGTTCTCGGCGATGACCCTGCAACGGGAGCCGGTGCTGGAGATGCCAAGCGGCGATATTCTGCATATCGCCTATAACAGGGATACCGACTCGCTCGATGTGGGGAGTGTATGCAACGCGGGGCTTGCCGTGCGGCACAGCTTTCCATACGACTACGACAAATCACTGGATGCCAATCTGGAGGAAGTGAGCGAAAAGCTGAACGGTATGGAGGAATATCAGGCGGAAGAGATGGAACAGCGGAGCGCGTTCCACAGGTGACAATCAAAAGTAAATGCAGAGAGGGCTGCCTTGCGGGGCAGCCACTCTTTGCTTTAATCATTCCTCTTCGGCCGGTGCTTCAAGATATTCACGCCAGTCCATTTCGTCAAGGGTCAGGCTGTTCAGTTCCCAGTCAAATTCGACCTCCGGCATATCGTGCCGGTATGGAAAACTTACCGTATATCCTATCTGGCCGTAGGAGCAAAACAGAGGAGTAACGCATATCACGATACCGAAATAGGTCTGCGGCGTGCAGTATCTGCGCCAGTCGAAGCGGTCGTTCACTATGTTCCGGCAAAGTCGTCTGACATAGTTGTCTCTTTGATTTTCGTCACAAAATTTCTTGTCCATAATTCAATGCGCTAAATTGTGGTAAATACGCGGTTCACCCGATACATTGTAAATCCAACTGCCGCAGCGTACCAGCAGGGCATTCTTTCCGTAGTACAGTCTTTTCATTCCGACAATACTCCCGGATTTGTGGAAATTCGGGAAACGGCCTATGCCGATTCTTTCGCCGTCCCGTCTGTATAATGTCTTTGTTCTCATATCAGTATTTTCCTGAATATCATCCATCACCGGCACGGCTCTTGTCCGCCGGTGATGGATGATTGTTGTCAATAAACGGATTATATTTTCCTTATAATTTCTTCCAGCCGTTCAATCATTCGATATACGGCAGACGCTTTAGGATAACACTCTGTCATTTCTGCCCATTCGAGGTCTTTGTGCAGTTCGTCAAAGCGGTTTCTCAATTCAGAAAGTCCCCTCCGGAGTTCCTGTTTCAAACTATGTCTTTCCTTTTCGTCCATAATCTTAAAATTCAGAGTTAGAAATGATAATCTATGACACCTCCGATGTAGAGGATTGCTTCCGGCTCCAATGTGCTTACAAATTGCATGAAGGCAAAGGATTGTTCGGCAAAGGACTGGCATCCGCTTCCGTCCAGATAGAAGTGATATTCCGTATCCAAAGGATTTATTATCGCCCGCTTGAGGTAATAGGTAGAACTCCATTCCAGCATATTCTCAACGGTAAGAGCATCCGCTCTTTTATGGATGTTGGTAACATATTCCTCTTTCCATTGTTCCAAACCGCCATTGTACCGCATGGCATCATCTCCTAACAGCTCGAACATACCCTTAGGAAGAATATCTTTGACCAGGCAGGCTATATTCTCCTTGCGCTCTACATCGTCGATATTGGAGCAATAATCATAGAAACTTCCGTCACCCTGATAGAGAGTGTTTTCATTGAGATAATTCTCTTTGACAATCGGTTCTGTCGAAATTTGAAAAATCCTGCTGTGCATAATCTTTAATTTTATTGGTTTAACTTCGTTTATTCTTTTCCCTCTTCTTGAAGCTCTTTCGGCTTCCTTGCGGGAATCAGATTTTACATGCAAGTGACACAGCGGGAAAAGGGCGGTACGGCAAGCAGGACATGGAGGAATTTAGCGGAATACCCAAATCTCGGATTTGCGGAAGGCTGCCGCCAAATTCTGAGGCATGTCAGCACAGCGATGCTTGACATCCGGACTGCCGCTGTACTTTCGCATGGGAAATCAATCCCGGCAAGGAGTGCCGACGGCTGAGGACGAGGAAATGGGACAGGATATAAATGGATGGGACTCGCAGGGTATAAAAGCAGGCAGGTCGTCGGAAAATATAAGAGGCGCTTGTCTTTATGACATTTCTTAAAACTGGCTATAGGAGTCAGGAATGGCGTGTGGAATCATAATAATCACCCGAACAGCCATGCCATTCGGGTGATTGGATACTTTTTGCAGGTCAACTTACCACATCAAACTCGTGCAGATAGCAAAAAGCGTCCTCATTTTGTTCTTCCCAAGCAGCGGCAAGAGCATTGACATCCTCCACAGACCTGACGGGCTTCCCGACTTTTTCTTCAAGCCATTGGAACGCATCTTCCAGTTCCTCGAAATATTCACTGATATATTCTTCATCGGGAGTGCAGGCATCCAAGAAATATCTGTCGCTGAAATATGTTCCGTCTTCATCGTTGGTCTCATATATTCCGATGCCCGGCTCTTCTGCCTGAAAATAATATTGGAGTGATGGATATTTCTCCAGTACAAGGTCAAATGTCTCATTACACGGAGACCATGCCGTTTCCGTTGAGAATTTCAGCACATCACCTTCCAGTTCGAGACAACTCCACGAGCCACGGCAATGTACGTTGTGCCAGTCTTTGCCCAAGGCATCCACAAGGCATCCCAGCCATGTAGTCCCAAAGCCGTTTTCCACTGAAGGTTTTTCCATGTCTTCCAGTCTTTTCATTAACTCATAGAGGCTCTTGATTTCCTTCGCGTCGCCCTCTATTGCATACGCTGTTGAACACCAGTTTGGCATAATCACAAATTTTATTGGTTGAACTTCATTTTTCCTTTCCCTCTTCTTGAAGCTCTTCCGGCTTCCGTGTCGGGAATTGATTTTCGTGCATGGAAAGACTGCGGGTCAAGGGCAATAAGGCAAGTGAACGGTACAGAGTAGCCGATGAAATACCCAAATCTGCGATTTGCGGAAAGTTGTCATCCGATACGCCGGCCAGTTAGCATGGCGGTACTTGACATTCGCCCGCCACAGTACTTTTGCACGGGAAAGCAGGACTGACAGGCAGCCGGGAATGAAATCAAATGATGTTGAGTCTAAACAAATGCAATAAAAGTGATTATCTCTTTGCTCATCAAAATAAAATCATTACTTTTGCACAAAATCAAAGCAGTATGATTATGTGCAACAATAATGAATTTATAAAAGACACGGCTGACTATATCTACTCCGTATTGGACGAAAAAGTCGCTCTTTCCCCGTTAGAGAAACAGCTATCGGATGCGATCCCTGTCGCAATAACACAGAATTTCAAACTTTACAAAGGTGAATTATTCGGCTGCACGGTTATATTTGCATTGACCCATGACGAAAATGGCTTTACTCCGGCCTTATTGAAGCGAAAATTCAATCTGATAGAAAAGAAATGCGGATGTCCTGTCATACTTGTCGCTGAAAACATAGCATCTTACAATATTGGAAGACTGGTTGCACAAAGAAGCAATTTTATTGTTCCGAAGAAACAGATGTTCATCCCATCGCTTCTAATTGACTTGAAAAAATCAAGAACCATAGGAGCGGATATAAAAGAGACAATCCCTCCCATTGCCCAATGTATGCTACTGTACAATTTGGAGATAAAATCCATAGACAGATGCGAGGCAAAAGACCTGATGGAAATCTTTCAAGTCTCTTACGCAACCATCAACCGCTCGTTACGGTGGTTGAGTGAAAACGGGTTGGTTTCACTTGAAGGGAAAAAGACGAAAGAAGTAAGATTGGTTTACTATGGCCGGGTACTCTGGGAGAAAGCCCTGCCCTTGCTCGTATCTCCGCTTGACAAGACGGTTTTCTCAGACATAATTCCTGATAAGGGTTTGGAGTGCGGTATAAACGCTCTGTCGGAATATACAATGATTAACAAAGAATCTGTGAATATGGTCGCAATAGACAAAACGGGTATCCGGCAATCGGGCATCATCACCGACAAGGAATATGGGACATGCCGCATCGAAGTCTGGAAATATGATCCGAAACTGTTGAGCCATACAGGGACTGTAGATAAGCTGTCGTTGTTTTTATCTCTTAAAGACAATGAAGACGAGCGTGTAAAAATAGAGTTGGATAATCTTATTAACGACATGAAATGGTAAAAGGTATTGAAAGATTCAAGGAGTTCTTCAAGGGATTTGAGAATTCCTATGTAATAATAGGCGGTACGGCATGTGAAATACACGAGGAACTGTATGCACAGACTCCGAGAGCGACCAAGGATATAGACATCATTCTGATTGTTGAAGCGCTTTCACATGAATTTGTCGCCCGGTTTTGGGAACTGGTAAAAGCCGCAGGATACGAGCAACGCAACATAGGATCGGGTGAAGGCAATCTGCACAAACATGAGTATTATCGGTTTATGAAACCGACAAATATGGAATTTCCTTATCAAATAGAGCTTTTCTCGCGTAATATCGGACTGTTGGACTTTCCG
Source organism: Bacteroides caecigallinarum (assembly GCF_021530995.1). Lineage (GTDB taxonomy): Bacteria > Bacteroidota > Bacteroidia > Bacteroidales > Bacteroidaceae > Phocaeicola > Phocaeicola faecigallinarum. The sequence continues at coordinate 705 of NZ_JADYTF010000020.1, read as the reverse complement.
GAAGATGCCCACATAACTCCCATTCCGACAGACGATGACCTGTCAAGCCTTTCGGCCATACTCATGGATGATGACTATTACAATTTCACAATAGGACACAGTTATGTTGAAGACGGGGTGCATATAGCAAATGTGGAGAGTCTAATCTGCCTAAAATGCAAGGCATTCCTTGAAATGTCCGAGAGAAAGGTTCAGGGTGGCCAGGTTGACAGCAAGCATATACAAAAACACAAAAAGGATGTGTTCAGGCTTGCAGCCATGCTCGCTCCTTCCGACAGGTTCGAGGATGTGCCGCAGACATTAATGGACGATGTGTCACATTTCTGTGAGGAAGTAAAGGATGAACTTCCCAATCAGGACTTCTTCAAATCGGCCGGTTTGCAGAACATTACCGGGGAGCAGATGTTGGAACAACTGAAAAACAGTTTTTTTGTAAAATGATACGGCTCCAATACGCATCCGACCTTCATCTGGAATTTGCGGAAAATGGCAGTTATATCAAACATAATCCGCTGCAAGTTGCAGGAGATGTCCTTGTATTGGCAGGTGACATAGGGTACATCGGAGATGAAAATTACGGTTCATCCGACATTTCGCGTGATAGTTTATTAAAGAAGAAAACCGCTGCACAAATTGTATATTTGAATAAGCACAAGCAAACGTACAATTATGAACAGCAGTTTTCTATATCATGCGTGGGGTCTA
>NZ_JADYTF010000209.1 GCF_021530995.1 Bacteroides caecigallinarum | reverse complement strand
GACGTACCAGAGTCAAATATGTTTATGAGTTTTACAGTTGTCATAAGATTCTTTTTTGTACTATCTCTTTTTCTGCTGGTATTAATATATCCTTTACAAAAATCTATAAATGCTCCATCATTTATATTAGTATTCTCAATATCGGCATTGATTAATTGCTCAAGTGTAAGTGGAGTATTATTTTTCCACATTTGAAGTTCTTTCCACTCTAATTTTAGTAAATGTTCTTCCAGAAACCTATTTAATAACTCATGATTAGGGTGTGAAGGCATTACTTCCTGTTTCCTGAAATTCCAAAACTTAGGTTTAAGAAATACATTTGTAGGCAAGTAAACTTTGTTGGAAAGTAGCTTTGCTTCTATTTCCACCATAGCCGTAGAGTTTGCATTTAGGTTATTTTCACGATTAAGAACTAGTTTAAAACAAATTTTCTGCATAATACTTTTTGATTTATAAATAATGAATATAGTGTCATATAATCTTTCAAGGAATAAAATAAGCGATATTATTAAGTATCGAATTGTAATAAAACATCAGATTACTATCAAAATGCTTTTTTTATGATGTAAAACATGTAATCGTTTGCTTTTTTAGAAGAAATTTGTCAATTTAAGTGTTAAAAAGCAGGGAATGACGACTTTTTGCTTGAAAAAAGAGAAAAATATTCAGATTTTATTATTACTTTTGCGACCTGTTAGAGAGAACAAATTTTTATTAATGTAAAGTTAAACTTTAAGAGAGATTTTTATGAAAAGAAAATTGATGCTGTTAATGACCTGCCTGTTTATCGGTATAGGTCTGGTAAACGCTCAGGTCTCTAAAGTGACAGGTACTGTCACTTCTCACGAGGACGGTTTACCAGTAGTGGGTGCATCTGTATTGGTTAAAGGTACTACTGTTGGTACTGTAACTGATATTGATGGTAATTTCACTATTACTAACGTTCCAAGTTCGGCCGGAACTCTAGTTATTTCGTTCATCGGAATGAAATCTCAGGAGGTGGATATTAAACCGGTGGTTAATGTCGTATTACATTCCGATACAGAATTACTTGATGAGGTTGTTGTCGTTGGTTATGGTTCTGGTAAGAAGCTAGGTTCTGTTGTAGGTTCTATTGCAGCAGTAGGAAATGAAAAAATAAAAAATGTACCGACTGCCAACTTCTCTGATGCTTTGTCTGGTCAGGTTTCTGGACTTTCAGTTTTGTCAAGTTCAGGTGACCCTACGGCAGTTGCTTCTATACGTTTGCGTGGAGTTAACTCTATCAATGCAGGAACCACTCCTTTGTTTGTATTGGATGGTGCACCAATTAGCTCAACTGTTTTTAACTCGCTTAATCCTAATGATATTGAGAACATTACAGTTTTGAAGGATGCTGCTTCTACTTCAATTTATGGTTCTCGTGCTGCTAACGGTGTTATTGTAATTACCAGTAAAAAAGGAAAGTTAAATCAAGATGCTAATGTTACATTGAGAGCTCAGTTTGGTTTCTCTTCTATCGTTGCAGATGGTGCTGAAATGATGAACTCAGAGCAGTATATTAAGTTCCGTGAAATGATGAATCAGCCGGTTTCACAGGAAATTAAGGATCTGGTTCAGAATTATGGTATAAGTACTAACTGGCGTGATGAGATCTTTGATGGTAGTGCTCCTACTTATAATCTTGATGCTTCAATTAATGGTGGTGGAGAAAAAATCTCTTATTTCTTGTCTTTGAACCACATGAATCAGGAAGGTATCATTGATCAGTCAGGTGTACGTCGTGAATCTTTACGATTTAATATGGATTCAAGAGTGAAAGATTGGTTGAAAGTTGGCTTGCAGTCGAACCTTGCTTTTACACAGTATGAGCAGAATAATGAAATTAATGCTGACGGTTTGTATGCAACTAACCCTGCGATGTTTGCGAGAATGGCAATGCCATTTGATTCTCCATATTATTATCATTTTGATGAAAATAAGAATATTGTATATGGTGATAAAGCAGAATATCTGCACTATTCACAGATGCCAACTCCTGGTTATATAAATAGCAATAGAGATGTTCAGCGTAGACGTGTAAGTGCTAATATTAATATGTATGAAGAACTTACTCCTGTAAGAGGATTGACTTTGAGAGCTCAACAGTCTGTTGATGCATATGATTATACATTGTCTAATCAAGGTTTCCCTACTGAAACTCTTGAAACACCTATGGGTGATACATATCAAGGAGCTACAGGATATAGACAGGAAAGCTATTCAAGATATTATTCTTTTACTTATAC
>NZ_JADYTF010000208.1 GCF_021530995.1 Bacteroides caecigallinarum | reverse complement strand
ATTATGATATAAGTTTTGATTCTGTAGTAAAGGATTTGTTTGGACTTGATCTTGATTTGACCGAAACTTCTATATCTGATACAACTAATGTAAGTCATAATAAATTAATCTATAAGTATTTGTTTAATTTAGTATATAATGATGGCGCCTTTACCGGAACACAGAGAACTATTGTAACAAATAACTTAGATGAGATTTTATCGGATGTATCAGATGATTTGACTTTATATAAATGTCCTTCTGATTACGAGGGCTTTACATACAATGTAGCTGATGTCAATAAATTGTATCATTGTAATGAATTGATAACTTTGTATAATGACAAACTGCTTGAGGCTTCGGAAAAGACTTCGTCTTTGAATGACCTGGGATGTATGTGTATTACAGGAATAGGTATAAATAGAAATGTTAAAATGGCTGTAGCATATTTTATGGAGGCTTCCATGAAGAATAATCTTTTTGCTACTCTTAATTTGGCAAGGTTATATTCTATTGGTATAGGTGTAGATAAAGACCTTAATAAAGCAAGAGAACTATATAATAAAGCATTTGAAGCCGGATATACTGATGCGATGGTATTTTGTGGTGACACATATTTGGATAATAACTTTTCTAATGCTTCTTCTGATTATAATAATGCGCTGATATGTTATAGCAAGGCTACTTCCAGACGTTCACCATTGGCTTTTTATCGCCTGGCATGGCTGTATCAAGAAGGATTGGGGGTTGAAAAAGATGAGAATAAATCCAAGGAATATTATTTGAGGGCAAAAGAAATGAAATATCCTGACGCTTTGGCTGATTTAGGTATATATTATAGGGACGGAATACTTTTTAATGTTGACGAGAATGAGTCGATAGCGTTGTTGACAACTGCGGCTAACAAGGGAAACTCACGGGCGATGTTTGAACTGTCACAGATGTATTTAAAGGGTAATGTCCTGAAATCTGATTTAAAGAAATCACTTGAATGGAGGAAAAAATATTTAGATTCAGATTTGTTGTATTTTGATTGGTACTGTAATGTGAAGCAAGATATATTTGAAATTTTGACACGAAAAATAAATGAAAATGGTTTATAGGGTATTAATATTGATATTTTTCATCTTTTCATTTGTAAATACTTTTAGCTTTGACTCAAAAAAACATGAGAGCTTAAAATTTACAACGAGAAACCTTGAAAGTATAGCGGGAAATTTAAAATTAGATTGTGAATTTCCACGTAGTGATACTATTATTGTGAGTCCTAATATATTAAAAAATAAAGGAATAGTTTTCAGATTTAATAAAAACGGAGATGTAAATCATATTGGGGTTTCTTTGTTCAGTGAGGAAACCAAGCAATTGATGGATATAGGAATATGTAACTTCCTTGAAAGGTTATTATTGCAACTCGTGTTAATCAATGATAATGATGATGTAGAGCGTAAATTAAATGAATTTAAAATACTAATGTATGTCAATGGAAAGCAGTTTTCCAAAAAAACAAATTATAGTATTTCTGACTATATAGAGTCTATGGACATGCCGGTTAATTTTTCTTTGAAATGTGAGGAAAAAACAGCTAATGCGGTCTGGATTTATAATTCGAATACTTTTAATATTTGCTTCCCATTATATCGTGAACTTATTGATGGCTCGGATAAAAAAGAGTCTGACGAGATACTTTATAATGATTTGTATAATGCAAGATTGGAGTCGATAAAACCTATTGATGATGAGGTCTCACTTGAGAACCTTGAAGAATTTAAGGATGGAATATATGTCAGAAAAGGGACAGTATTTTTGATCCCGGATTTGACTTCGAATGTATATTATGTTGAAAAGGGAAAATCGTTTGAACCGTTGTATTCTTTGGAATATCCGGAAATCTCGATGAATAACCTTTTCCTGACTGATATTCACGGAGAAGGTAAAATATTGGCTTTAACACATAGAAGTTATGGATATTTTACTCCTGAAATAACAATGCCTCTGCTGAATTTTCTGAATTTTTTTAAAGACGATTTTGAAACATTATGTCATACGAGATATAACAAAAAAGGAAATCTGGAAACAATAATAGTTCTGAATCATAAGAAACTGAATTATATACATTTGTTAAGGGTTGTGTCTGACAAGGAAAGTTTATTCTCTTCAAATACAGTCTTTAAAGCAGATTTTTATTCAAATATACCACAACATTATATTAAAACATTATTAAAATGAGATTGAGAATTTTTTTGCTGGTGTTTTTATGGCCATTATTGGTTTTCTCACAACTTGAGAATACAAAAGTTACAATAAC
>NZ_JADYTF010000207.1 GCF_021530995.1 Bacteroides caecigallinarum | reverse complement strand
CAGTAAATGGTGTTAGGTCAAAAATGAAAATTTATACTGGAACAGGATTTTTTATTTCTAATGATGGACAACTTGCCACTAATTTACACATTGTAAGGCCATGGTTATTTGATGAAGAGTTGTCAATTGTTTCAGATAAATATAAAATGGTTATAGCAAATGCAGCTTCTGAAAATCCTGCTCTCAATGCTTTTACTGCACAAATTAAAGTTGAAGGGGTTCTTTCATACATTGGAATGTTGCCAAATGGTGCATATTTTAGCGATGAGAATCTTAAACAATGCAGAGAATTTAAAGCATACGACGATAAAAAAAAGGATGTTGCTATTCTTCAACTAGAGTCGAAAAAACTTCCAGATTCCAATTGCTCTATTGTAGATCTAAATAATTCAATTGTAAATGATTCTGAAATAAGAGTAGGTTCACATATATACACCATGGGCTTTCCTCTTGGACTAGAAATACAAGATCTAAATACTGAAATTAAATTATTGGGACAAAATGGAAGTATCACACAGGAATGTAATGAATACCAATTTGGGTTTAACGCTCCATCATATGGAGGAGCGAGCGGATCACCAATTTTTAATGATAAAGGACAATTAATTGGTGTACTTAGCTCGGGCGTTACAAAAAGTCAAGGTTTTAATTATGCTATAAAAGCAGTTCATATCAAGAATCTGCTTAATCAATCAACAAATAAATGATTATTATGAAAAGATTATCATTTTTATTAATCATTCTGTTGTTAGGCTTCACAAAAATCCTGGGACAAAGTATGGAATGGTTGTGTCGCCCTGATAAATATAAGGATATTGAATACATGGGACACGACCTTTTTAAGGTTAGAGCCGATAATGGGAAATGGGGCGTTATCTCTGCTGATGGAAAAGAAGTGCTAAAAATTGAACAAGACAGTATTACTCCATTTGTAGAAAACAGAGCATTATTGTTGGATAAAACTGGAAAAAGAATCTTAGGAATAATTGGAACTGAAGGTGAACTAATAAATTCTTTTGAAGATAAACAGATATATACGACATCATATCCATATTATAAAGAAGGATTAATGGCATTTAAAATCCAAAATGGATTATGCGGTTACTTAAATTATAATGGCAATATATCTATCCAGCCAAAATTTTATTTGGCTGCACCTTTCCAAAATGGTATCGCTACTGTACAATATGCTGACGGGGATGGTTACTATGGACTTATAAATAAATCAGGAGGATCAGCCATAATAACAGATGTTCAGTATAAATTCCTAAGCTCCATGGTAAACGGTCTGTTATATGCAGTTACATCTACAAGAAATGGAGATCTACTACGCGTAATGGAGCTGAATGGTAATCAACTAAAAGGTGTAAAAAGGCTGGAAAGTAAAATGTTTGTTGATCTCTCAGATGATTTCAGGTATCTGATGAGTCAAAACGGACATCACTATTTTATTGATAATCAGTGGAGAATATCAGGGTCAAATTACAATTATAAATTACCGTACGAACTTAAAGATAGCTTTAGTTTTATAACAGAGAGTTCAGAATTGTTGAGTAAACAAGAAACAAAAAACGGAATTCAAATAACATATTTGGGGAAACCAATACTTGAACATGCTTTTAATAATGTTGAAACATACGAAAAAAAATATGCAATAGTAAGTGCAAAAGATAAATCCATTGGAGTACTAAAATTAAATCCTTCAGCAGGCATTGAAATAATAGCTCCAACACGGGTTGTTGATTTCTATCATAATCCACTGCCAATAAATTTATCCGCAAACTTGGACGAGATAGCCCCTACTCAATATGTTGAAGCACAAGTTGATCTTAAAGATGTCAATCCTAGTCAACTAAAATGTTATATAAATGACAATGGATATTTGCGGTATGCGCCATTAAAAAAGCAAGGTGAACTTTGGAAATTGAATCTTCCATATTTTTATGCTGATACAAAATTCGGAAATGTGGTATCAAATGATATTGATGTTGCTATCACATATGATGGACTAGAATGGATGCACCGTAGAATTACAATTTCTTCTAAACATGAAAGTGGATTTAATGTACAATTAGACGGTAATAGTACTACTAATTCTAAAGGTAAAGGTAATATCTTTATTAACATCAAGTCTATTAATGGAATTGCAGCTTCATCAGCAAACGTAGAAGTTTCAGGACCAAATATCAAAATTAAGCAAACTATAAAGGATCAAATAACTATAATTCCTGTAACAGTTTATGTTCCTGAAGGAGATTCTAAAACATTCAGCTATACAATTACCATTCGAGAAGAGGGCTGTCCTACTATAAAGAAAACATTGTCAAAAACAATAAGT
>NZ_JADYTF010000206.1 GCF_021530995.1 Bacteroides caecigallinarum | reverse complement strand
GTAATATATAAGTTTTAATATTCAGCAACTTATAACATTAAACTGGGAATATTGCTTAAAAAGTTTACATCACAAGGATAACATCATCGAAGTTGGTGGTGTACAAAGAACTGAAATAACAGTATATGAACCAGTACAGTTCAGGAAGTGAAGCCGGGGTTTTGAAATGGGTATGTAATTTTGAATCTGTAACAAAATCAAGATATAATGAAACCAACTGATTACATCATTGGGATAATCAAGAGAGTTTTCCTTATCCTCTACCAAATGATAGATGATAAGGAAAACTAGGATATATATCAATAATACAAAAGACAAGTTACACAGCCGGAGGTTATATTTTAGTTGATAGCAAAAGTATAAGAAACCACAACCGTTTTTACACCAGCTTCGGGAAACGCCTCTTGCGCATACTGTGTCATATCCTGATATAGCCAAATTTGGGAACGCATGCCTCCGCTATTGCCTGTACTTCCTGGAAGATTTACGATAAAAGCATCCATCGTCAGAGCAGCTTTATGTGTGATGAAATCGCCAATGAAAGTCCATTGCGCCGTTGCTGCCACTTGACCTTCTAACGGTATCAGCTTATAGCTATCGGGGAAATTCTCATTGTCATTCGTTTCTCTTATGAGCTTACCATCAGCTAACACAAGATATTCACTATCCTCATTGAGCATTGCAAATTCTGTAAACTCTTTATTGAATACAAATTGCTTGCACATGAAAAGGGGACTATTATTCATCAATCTTTTCTCTAGTTCATCCTTTTCATCTGCTTCAATAACATAACGAAACTCTGCATTCAAACAGTTATAATTGTTTGACAAAAAGTTATCCGGCAGTCCTTCCGAATCGTGCTTCTCCTTTGAGATTACTTCGAGTAGTTTGTATTCCGTCCATGAAGGGTCACCCTTGCGATAATCCAAATACGTCGTTTCGCTTATTTTTATGTGATATTCATAACCTTCTTCGTAGTTGAAGTCTTGAATAGAAGAGAACGATATCCAGTCTTGAGCATTGTTTTTTTTGACGGCATAAACTTTCCTGAAATAGTTGTTGCCTTCACTGAATATCATGCCCAATACTTTTTTTGAAGCCACTGTGAGTTCATACTCTTGGTAATTAGTTACTTTGGTATCTTCTTCATCTTCTTTATCACAACTGATAAAGGCAAATGTAAACAGGAACAGCATCAGTATTCCGAATAAATTCTTTGTTTTCATATTACTTTGATTTTTCTATTATCTAAAATTTAATGTGTATCAATATACCATGATGTTTGAGGATAATCTACCATTTTGCCGTTTGTACTTGGTTCTGAGGTTGTTATTCCTGAATATCTTTCCACAGTAATAGGACCTCTTGATGCCGTGTAGAATTTTTCAGTATGTGTCTTGTGAGGGACAACTTTCTCCATTAGTGTTGTGAAATTATTATACATTTCTGAATCTGTACCGCATAGAGTCTGTACATAATCACCAAAATCATAGAATATCACAGGAGAGTAACCATCCATGCGCTGGATATGCGAAGCTTGTGTACTATCAAAAGAATAATTAGAGTGAATGTATTTCATCAGTTCAGCAAGTTTATCCAGATAAGAGCAGTCTGTCACAGCCAGTGTTCCATAAGGATATTGATAATTGGAATAAAACTGATAAAAAGACTCGCATATTGCTTTATAGTCCGGATTCTCTGATAAGAGATATTTGCCCATTGTAGAATATGGCATACCAAAAACCATCACTTCCGTCGGACAAGCAATCATATAGTTGGTTACATGGCGCAGCTCATATGCAACTTCCAAAGATGACATATAGCAATCATCAAATAGAATATACTCCATAGACAATCCGTTATTGGATAAGCTTTTAGCAAGAGTACTTATGTCTGTTTGATATTCGGCTGTTAACCCACCAAAAAAGCGTGTCATAGGAACATTCTCATAATCCCAGTGATAAACAAATTCTTCTTTTGCTTTACTACGGCTTTGTACAACAGGAAGCCACCCCATGCCATGACAACCAATAATCATTGAATAACTTTCAGCTGGAGCGAATGTCTTCATATCTCTAAGGATATCTGTCAAACCGGCTTCTGTTGTAAAGGGAGGATTTACATATTCTTTTAATAAATTCCTTTTGCACGAACCGTTATTTAAGGTTATCTCAAACATCTCCGCTTCAGAAGAACTTGTAGATAAAAACACGATAACCCTTTCGTTGTCTAATCCATTTTCTTGTATAGCTTCTTCCATATCTGATATGTTATTATAAAAATAGCTTGTCAGATTAGTTGACCATGGGAGATACATAAAGACTGTTCGTTGGTTATTAATCTCTATTTCAAA
>NZ_JADYTF010000205.1 GCF_021530995.1 Bacteroides caecigallinarum | reverse complement strand
CTCTAATTAAGGAATATGACAAAGATAATAAAAAAAGTCATAATATCAGATAGAATAGTATATTTTACGGTTTTTAGATGGTAAAATACAAAAACTTAAAGCTTAGAGGAAAAGTAATACGCAAAAAATATTAACTTTGCATCGATTTGTTTACATTATTATATAGAATGAGCCTTTTTTACAGAATACTTTTATTTTATAGCATAATAACGTTATTATCATTCCCTGCCACTGGAAATACGATAAACGAAAAATTTGTTGTAGTCCTGGATCCTGGACACGGAGGGAATGACCCTGGAGCCGTGGGCAGAAAAGGGAAAGAAAAAAACATAAATCTTAATGTGGCTATAAAACTAGGCAAACTTATAGAAAGCAAATGTAGTGATACAAAAGTTGTCTATACAAGAAAGACCGACAAATTTGTACCACTGCATAAAAGAGCAGAAATAGCCAACAATGCAAAAGCTAATCTTTTTATATCAATTCATACCAATGCTGTTGCTAGAAAAAATTCTCATGTAAGAGGTACGGAAACCTATACTCTGGGGTTGCACAGAACAGAAGAAAACCTTGAAGTGGCCAAAAAGGAAAACTCCGTTATATTAATCGAAGATGACTACAAGCAAAAATACGCAGGATTTAACCCTAATTCATCCGAAAGCTACATCATATTCGAGTTTATGCAGGATAAGAATATGGCACAAAGCGTAAATTTTGCAACACTTATTCAAAAGCATTTCAAAGGATGTAACCGTATTGATAAAGGTGTACATCAGGCTGGTTTCCTTGTTCTTAGAGAAACATCCATGCCTAGCGTGCTCGTCGAACTCGGGTATATATCAAATCCATCCGAAGAAACTTATTTATTATCAGAAAAAGGAACTTCTGAATTGGCTGAAGCTATTTATAAAGCTTTTTTAAACTACAAAGGGAATACTCCTCAAACACCAGTTACCAGTACAATAAAGGAAAAAGCACCTGAAACTCCAACCCAAAATACAATTAACACAAATTCAAAACCTGTTTTTAAAATACAAATATTGGCTTCTGATAAAGTTTTACCCCAAAACAGCAGACAATTTAAAGGTCTAAAGCCTGTAAGTTGGTATCAGGAAAACGGAATGATCAAATACACTTTCAAAGAAGATGAAGATTATAACAAAGTACTAAGGATAAAGAAAAAAGTAGTAGATCCTAAATTTAAGGATGCCTTTATAATAGCTTTTAAAAACGGACAAAAAATCAATATTAACCAAGCAATTAAAGAATTCAAAAATAACAAATAAAAGAATGATTATGAAAAAAGAGTTTACAATAGGAATCGCAGCCATAGCAGCATTATTAATTCTTTTTATTGGAATTAATTATCTTAAGGGAATAAACATGTTCAAGTCCGAAAGCTATTATTATGTAGATTACACCAATGTTAATGGGCTTGCATTATCAAGCCCTGTTTATACAAACGGATTTAAAGTAGGACTTGTGAGAGATATTCAATATAACTTAAATAAACCTGGACATATTATCGTAGGTATAGAGATGGATGAGAACATCAAGATTCCTCAAGGCAGCAAGGCAGAACTGATAACAGAAATGTTAGGCACTGTAAAAATGAATCTTATTATGAACTATGATGAAGAGAAAACTATTGCTCCAGGAGATACAATTGAAGGGTATGCGAATAATGGAATAATGGCAAAAGCTGAAGAAGATTTATTGCCTCAAATGGAAAAAATGATGCCTAAGCTTGACTCTATCCTATCATCATTAAATAAAATACTTGCAGATCCAGCTCTAGGAAATACCATCAAAAATGCTGAAAAATTAACAGCCTCATTAAGCCAAACCAGCAACCATTTGGAGAAACTTATGAGTAATGACATTCCTACTCTAACAAGTAATGTCACAATGATAACTGAAGACCTCAAAGTAATTAGTGGGAATTTAAAAGGTATAGATTATGCAGAAACATTCAACAAAATAGACCAAACATTAAAGAATGTTTATGCATTGACAGATAAACTGAATAACAAAGACAATACCATCGGATTATTACTTAACGATCCAGAACTATACAACAACCTGAATGCAACTTCAGCAAATGCCGCTTCATTACTTAAAGACCTTCAGGAACACCCCAAAAGATATGTTCATTTTTCATTGTTCGGAAAAAAGGACAAATAACAATAAAATAGAACGTTTCTAAATAAAATCAATTCTAAATAGGACAAAGAATGTCAATATTCAGAATTGATTTTCAATATATTATGTTTATACAGAAAAATATTACAGAAAAAACAGGAATAAATAATAAACTAATTTTCAAGATATTACAAAGCTATAACAAAGTTATTGACCTGAAAAA
>NZ_JADYTF010000204.1 GCF_021530995.1 Bacteroides caecigallinarum | reverse complement strand
GGTTGGCATGCTTCATGCATGTGAGGACTATTTGGAGTGCCGTGTAGAAATCTTCGTCCTGACAGGTGTAGTCCGCGACCTGCCATCCTGCCTCCATTATCCTGTAGCCGCTAAGGGTCATGGCTATACGCATGGTGATGAGTCCGTATCGCTTCACCACCGCATCGGCGTTCTTCTCCCCCTCGGCTGACACTATGCCAAGCTCGGCCTCGAACACACTGTCCAATGTGTCCCACTGTCCGGCAGTGAAGTTTATCATTATTTCCTTTCCGCTGGTGTTGAAGAAATTGACTTTCAGTTTCTCGCCTAACTCTCCGTAAAGTTCCTCCAGGTCTATGCCGCCATTTCCCTTGAGGGGTGACTGCGATTTCCATACGGATTCGTCATTCATCAGATAGAAGAGGAAACGGCTGAAGAGACCGTTCTCGGTGCTCTGGATGAGAGATACTACCTGCTCCGGTGTACCGGTGAGGAGCATTGCCACATGAGGATGGGGTATGACTATCTGTTCCTTGTCAATCTTGAAGTGCTGGCGTACCTCCTCGTGATGGAAGAACATACGCAGCTCTGCCGCCTGACCGCCATAGTCGGCATGGAGGGTCACCACCAGGACATCACCCTCGGACGACACTATCACCAGCCCGTCTTCGCCAGCGTTCCTGACATTGATTATCATCTGGCTCTTCGATGAGTTGGGAGTTGTGATGACCGTCTGGTGTACAGGCTCTTCGGGCTTCAGGTCCATATCGGGTTTTCTGCGTTCCTTCAGAGCCAGTTTAAGTTCCATATCCCATTCCACACACTTCTTCTCATATTCTTTCTTAGCGGCTTTGTATATTCGTTCGAACTCACGGTCGGTCTTCTTGGCAAGGATTACGCCGTTCATTGCCCCGCCTTTACCCGCTCCGGCTCCTGCCACAATGAATGTGTAGATGTGGGCAGAGTATTTCCTGTTGCCATAGATGGTTCGGAGGGCAGGAAACAATGTGCTCGACACGGTGAGTATACCCAGGAGGATGATGTCTTTTTCCTTGTTGTCCTTTGCCACTACGAGGAGTTTCTTTATCTCCTCGGGGAGATGCTCGTAGATGTCGTCGGCGAATTGGGGACATTGTTCCTCAATTACCTCTTCCTCTTCTTTTTCGTTTTCCGCAATCTCCTCGCTATCAGGATTTTCCTCTGTTTTCACGGTGTGAAAAGGGAACATATTAGAGATTTGTCCCCCTTGTCCCCAATTCGTCGGACTTTTTCCGCCTTCCTCGCCATGCTCGTAACCCCACCGGATGGCGCGTTCTATCTCCTTCTGGGTGATGCCCGGCTCCACTCCTCGGGCGCATGCTGTATAGATGGCCTGCCCCAGCTGCCATGACTGCACTCCATGCCGGCGGAGGTACAGTCCGAGGGAGAGCATGGTACGTGTGCGGCTGCCCTTGACGTAGGGATGGGTGTAGAAGAAACGGTTGATGACGGCGTCCACGTCGGGGGCGGAATCGGACTGATAGCCCTGATTAAGTGCCTGGGTGACGGGGTTGCTCAGATAGCGGAAGTCCTCGGAGGTGTCGGGACCTGTGGCAGGGACATAGTTCAGTGGGTTGTGCTCCTCGCCGTAGGGAAAGACAGTGGCTTGGGGGTTGTAGTAGACATCGGGGTCGTAGGAAGCAAGGCTGGCACGGGCAAAGTCCTTGCATGCCATGTCGAGTTCCAGACCGGTGATTTCGTGCAGACGTTCTGCCACCTGCTCGTAAGCCTGGCGGTAGACGTCGATGTGGACGATGCCGATGTTTGCCACCACACGCAGTCCGCGTCCTGATGCTGTGACGTGGACTGCCACTATCCACGGGAAGACCTCGAGGAACTGACGGGCGGCAAGGAGCTGGTCGTCGCGCAGGTCGTCGAAGTCGAAGATGGCATAGCCCGTGCGGACGGTGGTGTGCTTGAAGAAGCGTCCCTTGCGGCACTCGCCTGCCCATACCGCCGCAGGGAGTTTCATCTTCCAGTCGCGCACCCGGTCCTTGTCGCCAAGCTTTATCATGGAGCGCACCTGGTCCACTGTGGGTTTGAACTTGCCGTCGCGGATGTCTCTTATCCATTCGGTGGCGTCGATTACGCCTTCAGCCTCTTTCGTCATGAGGCTGGAGAAGATTGTTATCTTCATGGTTTTTCAATTTTAAAATGATTAGTAATAAAGTTTGTCGGGGGCAAATGTATGTGGAATGCTGGAATGGCCAAATGTTAAAAACTACTGTGTTTTACATTATTTAATATTAGGTTTTTTCGTGACAAATCCCTCACGTAAGTACCTCTACTGTCTTTTCTGATGTTGTAAAGGGATAAATCGGTAGTAAAAAAAGTGTCGAATTTTAACAAAGACTATTTTGTCTTAAAATCACACTTTTTATACTTTGCAGTGATAATAG
>NZ_JADYTF010000203.1 GCF_021530995.1 Bacteroides caecigallinarum | reverse complement strand
AATCTTAGGTATCGACACTGGTACAAATAGTATAGGATGGGCAATAGTTGATTATGATAGTGAAGCTCAGGAGAACAAATATACTTTGATAGATAAAGGTGTAAATATTTTTCAAGAGGGAGTAAAAATTGAAAAAGGAATCGAGTCCTCTAAAGCTGCTGAAAGGACAGAACATAAACATCAAAGGGTAGGTTATTGGCGCAGGAAGAATAGAAAAATTAAATTGCTTAGATTGCTAATTGATAATAAATTATGTCCACCATTATCTGTAGAAAGCTTAAAAAAATGGCGTTCAAAAAAAGAATATCCATTAGATAAGAGTTTTATGGAATGGCAACGCACCGATGACAATGAGAATAAGAATCCATATTATTATCGAAATTTGTGCCTTTCTGAAAAATTAGATTTGTCTGATATTACAAATCGGTATAAGGTTGGTCGCGCTATATACCATATAAATCAGAGAAGGGGCTTTTTGAGTAATAGAAAAGAAGAATCTAAAGCAAGTGAGGGTGTTGTAAAAGATGATATAAATTCGCTTACAAAATCCATACATGACAATGGAATGGAATATCTGGGACAATATTTTTATAAGTTATATCAGAATCATGAAAAAATTCGTTCTAAATATACCAGTAGAATTGAACACTATGAAAAGGAGCTGTTTGCGATATGTAATAAGCAGGGGTTATCTGATGAATTGACTGACGATATCCGTAAAACGATTTTGTCTCAACGTCCATTGAAATCTCAAAAGCAAAACATAGGAAAATGCGTTTTTGAGCCTTCAAAGGCAAGATGTGCTGCTTCTCATCCTTTATATGAACAATATCGTATGTATGCTTTTATAAATAACATAAAGGTACAAACACCTAAAGATAATGCGCTTCGTGCATTGACGGAAGAGGAAAAGAAGTATATAATACCATTGTTTTTACGTAAGTCAAAGAAGGATTTTAAATTTGAAGATATCGCTAAAAAGTTGTCAGGAAGTAAAAAAGATTTCTGTTATTATAAAGACAAATCAGAAAACGCATATCGCTTTAATTTTCAAATGGATACTCTTGTTTCAGGCTGTCCGGTCATAGCCCAGTTGTCTGAAACTTTTGATATTAAAGATGAAATAGATGGCTGGCTTGATGCTGCATGTGAGGTATATACACTTGCTGCAGGCAAGAACCGTTATGAAATAATGAATGATATATGGCATGTCTTGTTTTTCTTTGATGACGAAAACAAACTTAAATTATTTGCAATGGATAAGTTGCAAATGGATGAAGCTCATGCATCTATGTTCAGTAAGATACATTTGCCTTCAGATTATGCTTCTTTATCACTGAAAGCGATTAGAAAAATTCTTCCGTATATGAAACAGTACGGTATGATTTATTCACATGCCGTATTTATGGCTAATTTGTCTTCAGTAATAAAATGTCAGACCGATAATGAATCGTTATTGCCTATGTTGCCGCGCGAAGAAGCAGACGATATAGTAAAAGCCTTTTATGAATATGATCCATCTATGTCGGCTATTAAAACACAGGAGGAATATGTAAGAAGGTATATTGCATATAAGTATAATTTAGATGAGGAAGCGGAACGTAATCTTAGAAAACTGTACCATCCATCAATGATTGAAACTTTTCCAAAAGTGAGACAGAGAACAGATAAGGGATATTTCCAACTTGCTTCTCCGAGGACTAACAGTATGCGTAACCCTATGGCTATGCATTCTTTATTTAGATTGCGGCATGTTGTCAATACGCTTTTGAAAGAAGGAAAAATAGATGAAGATACCACTATTAGGATTGAATTTGCAAGAGAACTTAATGATTTTAACAAGCGTTCGGCAATAAGACAATGGCAAAATGGACTTGAAAAATCAAGGAAAGAAGCAATTGCAAGAATTAAAGAACATTTTGGCGATAATTACAGTCCAACAGTTAGTGACTTGCTTAAATATAAATTATGGGATGAGCAAGGGCATATTTGTGTATATACAGGTGAAAAAATTGGAATTGAAGATCTGTTTAATCCTAATAAATATGATATAGAACACACAATTCCTCGTAGTGTGGGCGGTGATTCTACTGATATGAATCTTACTGTATGCGATAGTCATTATAATAGAGAGATTAAAAAGGCAAAAATTCCTTCTGAGTTGCCAGGGCATGAAAGTATTCTTGAAAGAATAGATGCTTGGAAGGTTAGGATTGAAAAATTGGATAAAGAAATTAGGAAAATTAATACTAAGGGAGTTGGTGATAAAGAGACTAAGGATAAATTTATCCAAAAAAGACATCTTCTAATTTTGGAGCGTGATTATTGGAAAGGTAAATACAATAGATTCATAATGTCAAGTGTGCCGGAAGGATTTTCTCGCAGACAAGGAGTAGATATTAGTGTAATATCAAAATATGCAAGGTTGTATCTTAAATCTCTCTTTAAGAATGTTTATAT
>NZ_JADYTF010000202.1 GCF_021530995.1 Bacteroides caecigallinarum | reverse complement strand
TATGCGAGTGCGCCCAGATTGGTCGCTTGATAAATACTTCTGTAGCAAGAAGTTAGGATTGGGTTCAATATAATCCTATCGTCAATCAGCTTATCCGACGGGGAAACCTAACGGGGAGTGTAGCATGCTGATTAAAGCCCTGAGTCTACTAATAGCCAAGTAGCGACTGAAGGGCAAGACGAAACGACATATACAAGGATGAAACCTTGATTGGTTGAACGATAGTTCGGTGGTACCACATCTTGCAATAGCGGAAGGCTTTTATATACGCTATTTCATAGTACTCTGGCTATTTTGTGCGTTAGTGCAGAGCATTAAGAACCGACTATGACACAGCCGCAATAAGCGGACAAGAACGAAAGTCGCATCCGACAATATGTCACGCTAATAGTTATCAAGTGAAACTAACTGGGGATTGCCTAAGTCAGAACGCCTCAAAGGCTATGAGAGCTGGTCTCTGAATATCTGATATGGCAACGGAGTTCCCATAGTAGTCCGAGCAAGTTAACGGCTTGTACATGGCGAAGGGGAACAGTCCATAACTTTAGTACAAACAAAGGAAAACGTGAGAGACGTATGAGAAATCCCGAGCAAGTATTAAACATTTTAGCTGAACACAGCAACGAGTCAGGTTACAAATACGAACGACTCTATCGTATTCTGTTCAATGAGCAGATGTTCTTAGTCGCATATCAGCGCATTCATGCAAAACCAGGCAATATGACACCCGGTACTGATGGACAGACGGAGGACGGCATGAGCATTGACAAGATACACGCATTAATAGACAGTCTCAAAAGCGAAGTCTATAGGCCTAAACCGGCAAAGAGGGTTTACATACCGAAGAAGAGCGGAAAGTTACGTCCGCTCGGTATCCCTACGTTTGCAGATAAATTAGTGCAAGAGGTAGTGAGAATGGTTCTCGAAGCCATATACGAAGGATATTTTGAACGGACTTCACATGGTTTCAGACCACACAAAAGCTGCCACACGGCACTTAAGAGTCTACAGAATAATTTCAACGGAACAAAGTGGTTCATTGAGGGAGACATAAAAGGTTTCTTTGACAATATCAACCATGGCGTGATGATAGAAATTCTGAGGGAACGCATATCTGACGAACGTTTCCTTCGGTTAATACGTAAATTTCTCAACGCTGGATATTTGGAAGAATGGCACTTCAATAGAACTTATTCGGGTACGCCTCAAGGTGGAATTATCAGTCCAATACTGGCTAATATCTACCTGGACAAGTTCGATAAGTATATGAAGAAGTATGCACAAGATTTCCATAAGGGTAAAGTTAGACACCGCAACAAGGATATCGGCAGACTGAACAATCGAGTTCACTATCTAAAGAAGAGAATGAAGGAGGTGACGGACGTTGATAAATTGGAAGCAATGCGGGAGGAAGTTCGTAATAAGCAACAGCAAATACTGACTATGCCGAGCGGTAACGATATGGATGAGAATTTCCGTAGATTGAATTATGTACGCTACGCTGATGATTTCCTTATAGGGGTCATTGGAAATAAAGCAGAGTGCGAGAAAATCAAGGCGGATGTCACACAATTTATGCAAAAGAAGCTAAAATTGGAAATGTCACAAGAAAAGACCTTGATAACCAACGCACAAGACAGTGCAAAATTTCTCGGCTATGAAATATCAGTCCGTAAAGATTACACAACGCAGAAAAATGCAAGAGGAGAAACTCGTAGACATCGTAATGGTAATGTGATACTACACGTATCACGAGAAGTAATAAAGAAGAAGCTACTGAGTCTTGAAGCCATGAATGTGAAAACACGAAATGGCAAAGAAGTGTGGAGTTCTAAAGGTAGAACATACCTGATAGACAATGAGCCACAAGACATAGTAGCACGTTTCAACACAGAAATCAGAGGATTCTACAACTACTACTCCATTGCAAACAATGCATCGGCACTTGGACGTTCATTTGGATGTATCATGAGGTTCAGTATGCTAAAGACATTTGCGCAAAAACTTAACAGTTCCGTCAGAACCATAACAGACAAGTATCGTGAAGATGATAAATTTGTGGTGTGGTATACGGACAAGAAAGGCGAACGCAAACCAAGGGTGTTTTACAATGAGGGCTTCAAGCGTATTACCGACTTGGGAACTCAAAAATGTGATAACTTGCCCTACCTGTTCAACACTCCATCTATGAGTCTGGTCGAAAGACTGACTGCAAATAAGTGTGAGTTGTGCGGAAAAGAAGGAAATGTTGTGTCACACCACGTCAGGAAACTCTCAGAATTAAGAGGCAAAACCGGATGGGAACGTAAAATGCTCAAAATGCATAGAAAATCTTTAATCGTCTGTGCAGAATGTCATAACATGATTCATGCGGAGAATAGCTAAAATGCCGTTATGGGCGGAGAGCCGTATACATGGAGACGTGTACGTACGGTTCGGAGGCAGGCTGTCGGAAACCTACCACCGTAAGGTGGCATGGCGCCGACAGCCGAGCCTACAG
>NZ_JADYTF010000201.1 GCF_021530995.1 Bacteroides caecigallinarum | reverse complement strand
TGTTGATGACTTTTATGTAGGCAATCTGAGTGTTTACCATAATTCCATTAAAATGTTCACCTTGATACTATATCTGTGTATCTTTATCATAAAGAAGCTAATGATACAAGCTCTTATAAATGATTTCATAAACCGACAGCAAGATGTAAATATTATATTTCCAGAGGATATAAAAATCTAAAAACTGAAAACACCATTCCAAATAAATGTTTATCTTTGAATGCATTATTTGCCAGGTAAAATGAGAAAATATATGGCAAAAAACATAGCGATATAATAAAGAAGACCATATTTCAGAAGGAAGAAGTCAGCATAAAGGATTAAGAACAAACGAAAGGAGAAGTTTATGGAAAGCAAGAACATTATACATTCACAGGAACATCAGTTTGGTGAGGTCGTTGATATAATACTTCAGCATCGTAGCCGCGCTTCGAAAGCAGTAAATGAAGAAATGTTGCTCACTGCATGGAGTGTAGGAGCTTATGTCTCCGGAAAGTTGAAAAGCGAAGAATGGGGTAGCAAGGTTGTTACACAGCTTTCCGAATATATCCGTTCACATCGTCCCGATTTGAAAGGATACAGTCGTAGCAGCATTTACAATATGGTGATGTTTTATGATGAATATTCTTCTGAAGCGTTCAGAAACACCGTACAGCAATTCTTTTCTAATGGAATTGTGCAGACAGAATCTGCACAATTGACGGCAAGCAATGACGAAATTGTCCAGCCAAAAACTGGACAATTTATGAGCCTGTTGAATCTGACCACATTGACTAATCACGTTGAGATACTGTGCCGCTGTCGTAGTCAGGAAGAACGTCTGTTTTATATCCTTTATGCTCACAAAGAACATTTGGTAAAGAGGGAACTGCAACGCTGTATATCCAACCAGACA
This sequence comes from Bacteroides caecigallinarum, assembly GCF_021530995.1. Classification (GTDB taxonomy): domain Bacteria; phylum Bacteroidota; class Bacteroidia; order Bacteroidales; family Bacteroidaceae; genus Phocaeicola; species Phocaeicola faecigallinarum. Next base: position 1,778 of record NZ_JADYTF010000201.1, on the reverse strand, counting down.
TACGCAACACTATTAGGGAATAAAAGTAATATGTCGAAAGGTATGTTGGAGGCTTATCCCGATGCTCCGATAATGTTTAAAGATACTCTGTTTGTGGATTTTCTCGGACTTCCGAAGAAACATAGTGAAACGAAATTGCGTAACGGGCTGATAGAACACATGAAGCAGTTTATTCTTGAACTGGGAAAAGACTTTATCTTTATGGATCAGGAATACCGTTTGAATGTTGGTGCATCGACTTACAAAGCTGATTTGTTATTTTTCCATAGAGGTTTGCAGGCTCTTGTGGCAGTAGAACTTAAAAAGACAAAATTCCATCCTAAAGACTTGGGACAGTTGGAATTCTATCTGGAAGCACTCGACAGAGATGTGAAGCGGTCCAATGAAAATCCGTCTATCGGTATCATTCTTTGCCCTGAATCAGACCGGGTAGTTGTGGAATATGCCATGAACCGCTGCATGAGTCCTACTATGATTGCTGAATACAAACGTATCCTCATTCCACAGGAGCGTATGCAGGAACAGCTCAAAGAGTTTTGTAATTTCTTTATGAAGGATGAAAAACAACAGGAGATTTTAAACGCTATTTAAACAATACCTAAAAACTTCATATATGAGAAAATATACAAAGTTAAGTGTTCAATGGTTTTATAATTTGCTCGAACGCGGAGAGTGCGATATCATGGATTTCAAGGAACAACTTGAGGATAAGACATTGTTTGGCAAACCAATGAAGAACTTTGCTCCTAAGTATGATGAGACAGCAAGAGATGTGGTAGCCTTTGCGAATAACAAGGGTGGATTCCTGTTTATAGGTATAGTTGATGGAACAAAGGAAGTAAACAATAATTTCGTATATGATGACGAAAAAGTTTATGAACTTATTCATCAGGTACAAGACCGCACAGAACCTACTATAACACTTACACCTCATAAAATAAAGGTAAAAGGAAAAGATTTGCTGGTTCTGGAAATTCCTTTCTCGTCACAGTTACATCGTACAAGCCGCGGGGAGTTCTTGATACGCAGTAACAATGGTAATCGTCCTATGGAGGCAATCTTAAGATATTTGGATTCTATAGAGACTATAAATAATACGGAAGCTCGCATGTTACTGAAATTACAGGAAAAAGACCGCTCAAAGGTTTCCCGTTTGTTTGCAGAATTAGTAAATGAAGGAGAAATTTTGCAAACGGAGGATAGTGTAACTAACAACGTGAGATACAGAAGAATACGAGAGCTATCATAAACAATTCCGTTTGCAGGTCCGTTTGCAGAAAACATAATTTGCAAACGGAATAGCAAACGGGAAAACGTTTCCGGAAGAGTAGTGATTTAAAGATTAAACCAGAATGAAATATAAAGGTAAGAGTGTTGAAATAATAGGCAGCAAGACTTTATTTGGAAAGGATACAGTATGGATTCATATTCTTGAGGACAACACCTTTGTACAAGTTTTGCGCTCTGATCTTGAAGATGATATAACTGATGATTTACTAGTATCAGATAGCTTCTAATAATTAAGAGATTCTATCAGACACTTTATTATCCATTGTTCAATAGGATTTGTTCAATAGAACAATTATCCACTGAATATCAACATATTATATTTGACATATATATTTTTTTACTCGTATTTTTTGTTCAATAAAAAACCGAATAATAAAGAACAGAAAATATAAAAATGAAATACAAGCTGTTCAGTGATTGAATAGCAAGATTGTGAATAGTGCTATAATTAATAAGGCTTTGCAAACCTTTTGCAAAACATTTTCAAA
>NZ_JADYTF010000200.1 GCF_021530995.1 Bacteroides caecigallinarum | reverse complement strand
CCACGCATGATATAGAAAACTGCTGTTCATAATTGTACGTTTGCTTGTGCTTATTCAAATATACAATTTGTGCAGCGGTTTTCTTCTTTAATAAACTATCACGCGAAATGTCGGATGAACCTAAAATTTCCAATTAACGATGAAACAGATTTTTGTAATGTGCGCCCTCCTGCTGGGCGTGTGTGCGGCAAACGCACAGGAAACCGACACGGTGAAGTATGCGGCAGGCAACGACTTGTACCGGGGTATCACCCGAAAGCTGCCTTACCGACAAATGGTAACGCCCTACGGCGTGGAAGTGACTTTCGCCAAGACGGTGCATATCATTTTCCCCTCCGCCGTCCGCTATGTAGATTTGGGGAGCAACCACATCATAGCGGGCAAGGCTGACGGTGCGGAAAACGTAATCAGGGTGAAAGCCACGACAGAGGGCTTTCCGGGAGAAACGAACTTCTCCGTCATCTGTGAGGACGGCAGCTTCTATTCATTCAACGCCAAGTATGCCCGTGAGCCGGAAATGCTCAACATCGAAATGAAGGACTTCTTGGAAAATGAAGATACGTCCGACTTTTCGCATACCCGCATGAACATCTATTTCCGGGAACTGGGAAATGAAAGCCCGCTGCTGGTAAAACTGATAATGCAGAGCATCTACAAGAACAATGACCGTAAAGTGCGACACTTGGGCAGCAAGCGTTTCGGCATACAGTTCTTAATCAAGGGGATTTACACCTATAACGGGATGCTTTACGTGCATACGCAGACGAAGAACAGTTCCAACGTGCCTTTCGATACGGACTTCATCAAGTTTAAGATTGTCGATAAGAAAGTGCCCAAACGCACGGCTATTCAGGAAACGGTACTGGATGCGGTACGCAGCTACAACGAGGTGATAGAGATTGCCGGGAAAAGCACAGTCCGGACGGTGTACGCCCTGCCGAAGTTCACCATCCCGGATGACAAGTTACTGCTGGTGGAGCTTTACGAGAAGAACGGCGGTCGGCATCAGACCATACGGGTGGAGAATGCCGACATCGTGAACGCCGAAGTGATAAACGAACTGAAAATAAAGTAGGGAATGAAGAAACACATCTTTATAATGACACTCTTTGCGCTGTGCCTGAATTTGAACCAGGCACACGCGCAAAGATACCTTCCGGGCATGAAAGCCTTGCAGGTAACGGCGGGCATGGCGGACGGGGTACATTGGAACTCCGACACGGATTTTGCCTGCCATTTCGGGGCGGCATACAGTGTTTATACCAAGAACGCCAACCGCTGGGTGATTGGCGGGGAATACCTGCATAAGAAGTATGACTACAAGGATATGCGCATTCCGGTAGAACAGTTCACGGCGGAGGGCGGCTATTATCTGAAATTCCTTTCGGACAGGCGAAAGACCTTTTTCCTCTCGCTGGGGCTGTCGGCTCTTGCCGGGTATGAAACCAGCAACCGGGGCGACAAGCTGCTGCCGGACGGGGCTACGCTGCTGGACAAGGATTGTTTCATCTACGGCGGTGCGCTCACGCTGGAACTGGAAACCTACCTGACCGACCGGGTGGTGCTGCTCGTCAATGCGAGGGAACGTATGCTATTCGGCTCGGACATCGGCAAGTTCCACACGCAGGTAGGCATGGGACTGAAATTCATTATCAACTGACCACTATATAATAATGTATATGAAGAATGTAATGTATAAAATCATCGTGGGCTGCTACATCGTGGCCGCCCTCGTGCTTGTAACCGCCTGTAATGACAGCTTGGACATTCAGCAGGCTTACCCGTTCACGGTGGAAACGCTGCCCGTACCCAAGAAACTGAAAGTGGGCGAAACAGCCGAAATACGCTGCCAACTGGTGCGTGGCGGCGACTACCAGCCTACGACCTACCAGATACGCTATTTCCAGCCTGACGGCAAAGGAAAGCTGGAAATGGATAACGGTACTGTGTTCCTGCCCAATGACCTGTACCCGCTGGAGAAAGAAACGTTCCGGCTCTACTACACATCGGCATCGACCGACCAGCAGACGATTGACATCTATATCATCGACAGCTTCGGGCAGATGCAGCAGGTTTCGTTCTCGTTCAACAATGACAGCAGCGAAGAAGAGTAATTATATAGCAATAGGAAGAATGAGAAACACTCTTTCTATTGCTATAATATATTAAATAGCTATGTTTCAATAAAACGTTATCATATTTTTGTACTTTTGCATATAAATCGTACTAATATGTTTAATATGGAAAGACAATTACCTTATGCAATAAATTATAAAACGCTTAAACGTTCTAGAACCGTAGAAAATTTATTTTTATGGTCAGTATTTATATTGTCTATATTGATTCAACTATTAAAATGCGAAACAATTGAAGGACTTGTGTGTCAAAATGTTATCGTGGTGTTAAATGTATTGAATTACATTTCAATTATTGGATATGGGTTATTATATATAATTGTGGAAATAATTATGCAACCCATTGTTGCAAGTGAACGAAGAAAAGGATTTATTGATAATTCTTTAGGTACTAAGCTATTAAATATGCCCGTAACAAATTATTATGATAATGATTCCATTAAAGAGGGAGCATATAAGTTGCTGGTTAATTGCTATGAAAATTGTTATTTTACATACAATATAGCTAAAGAAATGTTATTGAATATGGTTCTTAAAAATACGTTTTTATTTATAGTTTTATTAATCTTTGC